>JAMCVO010000201.1:10700-23813 GCA_023475715.1 Actinomycetota bacterium | reverse complement strand
CGCTCTTCCGATCTTGGAAAAGGAATTAGAAGATTATCTTAAGATAAAAAATTTATTAGTTGTTAGTAATGGGACTATTGCTATGCAACTTGCCTTTAGGGCTTTGGGATTAAAAGGGGAGGTCATTACCACTCCTTTTACTTTTCCGGCAACAACGAATGCTTTGATTTGGGAAGGATTGAAACCAGTCTTTGCCGACATAGATTCTGAAACTTTTAATATTAACCCTGAAGAAATTGAGAAAAGAATAACCAAAAAAACTTGTGCTATTTTAGCTGTACATGTATTTGGAAACCCCTGTGATGTTTTGGCGATAGAAAAGATTGCTAAGAAGCATAACCTAAAAGTTATATATGATAGTGCGCATGCTTTCGGAATTGAGTATCAGGGTAAGTCGATACTTAATTGGGGGGATATGAATACTTTAAGTTTTCACGCGGCTAAAGTTTTTCACACAGTTGAAGGAGGGGCTGTAGTTGTCAGAAACGGAAAAGATAGTCAAAAAATTAACCTTTTACGTAATCACGGGATTGAAACTTACGATAAAGTAGTTCTTGCTGGTATTAATGCCAAGATGAATGAATTGCAAGCAATCATGGGCCTTTGTGTTTTAGAAGAATTTGACAAAGAAGTTGCCTCAAGAGCAGAAAATTATCAAAGATATTTATCTTTTTTTTCAAATAAACGGTTTAGGGTGCAAAAATTAAACAGTTCGCTTACAAAATATACCTATCCATATTTTCCGATTTGTTTTCCCAGCGAAAAAATCAGGAACAATATTTATAAAGTTTTACTTAAGAATGGAATAAGAGCCAGAAAATATTTTTATCCCCCGTGTCATGAGCTTCCTTATATAAGATATCCTTCTTCCGCTTTGCCAAATGCAACTAATATTTCTCACACAATTCTTTGCTTGCCGCTCTATGCGACTCTTTCTAAAAAAGATCAAGATAAGATAATTGGTTTAGTGAATAGAATTTTAAGCAAGAGGTAATGCATTATTATACTGAAAATGATTTCCAAACACCTTCCTGTAGTTATTTTAGGTATTCATGACGGACATAATGCAGGTGCTGCTTTAATAAAAGACGGAGAAATCCTCGCGGCAATAAGTGAAGAAAGACTAAATAATACTAAAAACTTTTCCGGTGTTCCGGCAATGGCAATAAAAAAAGTTTTTGAAATTGCAGAAATTAGTCCTTCAGAAGTGAACTTAATTGCGGTTGCAAGTCTTCTCCGCCTAGATGATCCTGTTAAGGTTGAAGGCAATAAGTTGCATTTTTTAGCAGAACATATTGCTCCCTTAATGCACCAAAAATGGTTTATTAAAAATAGTATTTTTATTCTTCACAAATTTAGAAAAATTAACGGAATAATTGATGTATTAAATGAATTAGGTCTAGCTGATAAGAAGATAAGCTTCTTTGAACATCATTTGGCTCATGCAGCTTGTGCTTATTATCAGAGACCGTGGAATGATAAAACTTTAATACTTACACTTGATGGGATGGGAGATGGGATATCTGCTTCAGTTAATATTGGGTCTGGCTTTAATATCAAAAGGATAGCAGAAACTAGCTTTTATGATAGTTTAGGTAATAATCTTTACTCTGAGGTTACTGCCTTCTTAGGTATGAAGCGATGGGAGCATGAGTATAAAATTATGGGACTTGCTCCCTATGGACGGTATGATGGAGTGATTGATGTATTAAGAAAGGTAGTAAGAGTTAATCCCCAAAAACCTTTGGAATTTGAGAATATCTCCGGATATTATTTGAAGAAAATGCAAATTTTTTACCAAAAAAATTTGGCAGGATACAGGTTTGATAATATCGCAGCAGCTACCCAGAAACTTTTTGAAGAATTAATTTTAAATTGGGTTAAAAATAGTATCAAAGAGACTAAGATACACAAAGTAGTTTGCGCAGGCGGATCGTTTCTTAATGTTAAGTTAAATAAATTGATTAGAGAGCTGGATGAGGTGGAAGATGTATTTTTTTATCCTGCTGCAGAAGATGGCGGAACAGCTGTAGGTGCTGGCTTGGAGGGATACTACCGATATTGTCAAAAAAATAATATTTCGGCAAAAAAAGCAGATATTACCCATGTATATTATGGCCAGGGATTCTCAAAAGAGCAAATAGAAGAATTTATTAAATCCAACCGCTTGCGTTCTGCTAGAAAAGTTTCATACGAAGAAGTAGCAGAATTGCTTTCCCAGGGAAAAATCATAGCCAGATTTTCAGGAAGAGATGAATGGGGACCAAGGGCTCTGGGTAACCGGAGTATTATGGCCGACCCCAGGAATATGCAGGTAATCAGGAAAATTAATTTTGCAATAAAACAGAGGGATTTTTGGATGCCTTTTGCGCCCGCAGTTTTGGAAGAAGATCAAAAACGATATTTCAAAAATAGCCGTTTTTCTCCTTATATGATTGAAGCATTCGATACTAAAAAAGAAGCGCAGGAAATTATTGCCGGGCTTCATCTCTATGATCTAACAGGCAGGCCTCAGTCTGTTAATAATTGGAATCCGGGTTGGCAGGGTATTATAAGAGCATTTAAGAAGATTACAGGGGTTGGAGGTATACTCAATACTTCTTTTAACCTTCACGGGTATCCGCTGGTCGGTAATTTAGAGGTAGCTTTGTGGACATTTAGAAACAGCGAATTAGATGGTTTACTTATAGAAGATTGGTTAATTGAGAAAAAATAGCTGATATTTCATATCTTAATGAGACTCTAAATAATGAAAAAATGTTTATTAACCGGATCTTCGGGATTTATCGGATCTTCTTTTAAAAAAAGATTAACAGAAAAAGGGTTTATTATAAAAGCAATTCCGCATCATGTTTTATATCAAACAAATAAATTGAAAAAAATAGTGTCAAAATTTTCTCCGAATTACATATTCCATTTAGCAGCTTACGGTAATAAATATTACCAGGATGATGATTCGGAAATAATTAAAGCAAATATAATTGGCACTGTAAATCTTTTATATGCTACCAAAGATATAAATTATGATGCTTTTATTAATACGGGTTCAAGTTCGGAATATGGTATTAAAAATAAGAAGATGTCTGAATCGGACTCATTGGAGACAGATACTTTTTATGGAGTCACAAAAGCCGCAGCAACGCTTATTTGTAGGGCTTTTTCTAGAAAGTATTCCAAATTTGTTGTTACTGTTAGGCCTTTTAGTGTTTATGGTCCCGGAGATGATAAAAATAAATTTATACAGATAGCAATTAAATCTTTTCAAAAAAATGCGGAATTAAAATTAAGTAAGGGTGTTCATGATTGGATCTATATTGAAGATTATATAGACGGCATTTTAAAAGTTGCAGAAAACGCCGAATTTCTGCAGGGAAAGGCGGTAAATATCGGAACAGGTATTCAATTAACAAATCATGATGTGATCAGAACTATGGAAAAAATATTTGGAAAAAGAATTAAAATTGTTGAAATCGATAAGCTGAGAGGATATGATACAGACGTTTCCTGGGTAGCAGACAATACCCTGTTAAAGTCTTTAGGTTGGCTGTCTAAATATTCATTAATGGAGGGTTTAATAAAAACAATAAATGAAGAAGCCGGAAAAAAGTAGGAACATTTTAATTAAAAGAATTATTGATATTAGTTTTAAGCATAAGTTAAGCCATATTGGTTCCTGTATCAGTGTCATAGATATTCTTGATAGCATATATGCTTTAAGAAAAAAGGATGAACCTGTAATATTGTCTAACGGTCATGCCGGTGTTGCTCTTTATACAATATTGGAAAAGTATGAATCTAAAAATGCAGAGGATCTTTATGTAAAACATGGAGTACACCCGAATAGAGATTTAATGGATGGAATTTATGTTTCGACAGGGTCTTTAGGACAAGGATTACCAATAGCTGTTGGTATTGCCATTTCTGACAAAAGTAAAAATGTTTATTGTGTAATTTCGGATGGTGAATGTACAGAAGGAAGTGTTTGGGAAGCCATTAGAGTAGCATCTGAACAACAACTTAAGAATTTAAGGATTATAGTTAATGCAAATGGTTATGGAGCATATGATGAAATTAATATTAAACTTTTGCCCGCAAGATTTCAATCTTTTGGATGCAAAGTATTGGAAATTAACGGGCATGAACAAAAAAAACTGCAAAAAACATTAAAAGCTACAAGTAAAAAAACCCCCCTCGTAATAATTGCTAAAACTCAAGTCAATTACCTCCCCTTTTTACAAGGAATAGATGCCCATTATATAGTCATGAGTGAATCTGATTACAATCTTGCCCTTAAGGAATTAAATTGATGAAAAAATTACCTGTAAAATATAGGCATAATTCACAACGTGGCTGGTTTGTTTACGAGCTTTATAATCAAATGTTAAAAAATAAAAATATATGGATGATTACAGGTGATCTGGGATATAAAATGTTTGATTTTATCAAAAGAGATTTTTCGGATCGGTTTATAAATGTGGGTGCATCTGAACAATCAATGATTGGGATAGCAGTTGGACTTGCTTTACAGAAAAAAATTCCTTTTGTTTATTCCATTACTCCGTTTCTTATCTACAGGCCCTTTGAGACAATTAGAAACTACTTACATCATGAAAAAATTCCGGTTAGATTGATAGGCTCCGGAAGAAATAAAGACTATAAGCATGATGGAATATCCCATTGGGCAAAGGAAGACAAGAAACTTATGCGGATATTAAGTAATATTGAAGCCAGATGGCCGGATTCAAATGAAGAAATACCTGCATTAGTAGAAGAGATGGTGAACATTGATAAACCCTGGTACAGTAATTTACGAAGATAGATATGAAAAAGAAAAAAATTTCCGCAATTATTGCATGCTATAAAGACGAACAGGCGATTCCTATTATGTATCAAAGAATAGTAAGTGTGTTTAAAAAGATCGGTGTGGATTATGAAATTATTTTTGTAAACGACGGTAGCCCTGATAATACAGAAGCTGTTGTCAGAGAACTCGTAAACAAGGATTACCATGTCATAGGAATTAACCATTCAAGAAATTTCAGCTCTCAAATGGCGTTTACTTCCGGTATGGAAATTGCTAAAGCTGATGCAGTTGTATTGTTAGATGGAGATCTTCAGGATCCACCCGAGATCATCGAGAAATTCTATCGAAAATGGATTGAAGGATATGATGTTGTATATGGA
The DNA here is from genome assembly GCA_023475715.1 of Actinomycetota bacterium. Next base: position 18,629 of record JAMCVO010000201.1, on the reverse strand, counting down.
GTAAGAAGCAAAAGAGAGGCTCCTTTATGGATGCAGATTGCGTATAAATTATTCTATAGAATTTTTAACAAGATATCCTATATCAGAATGCCGCTGGATGCGGGTGATTTCTCGCTAATAGACAAAAAGGCTGTAGAGGCTATTAAACAGTTTCCCGAGCGTGATAGGTTCCTAAGAGGGCTAAGAGCATGGATAGGCTATAAACAAGTAGGAATTCAGTATATTAGACCGGAACGAATGTTTGGCAAGACCACGAACAACTTATTAAGAAATTTCCATTGGGCAACAAAGGGAATATTTTCTTTTTCTTATGTTCCGTTGCAATTGATGACTCTCCTCTCTCTCTTGGTTTTTTTCATAGCATTAGGCGCAATGATACTACAGATAGTCCTTCGATTTATTTTACCGTATACCCCTCAAGGGATAACTACAGTTTTAGTTACAGTGCTTTTTTTAGGATCGATTCAATTACTAGGGATAAGTATATTGGGGGAATATATTGGTAAAATTTTCGAGGAAATTAAACAAAGACCTAAGTATATTGTTAAAAGCATTTTTAGGAAAGATTAGCATAACCTTCGATGATAGAAATACTTAAAAAACAAAAAATACAAATATTAATTTTTACTTTCCTACTTTTTGTAGTATCTTTTCTTGCTTTTCGGAAAGCTTTTAACTTTGATTTTTGGGGAGAGGATTGGGAACAGCTGTGGTATGCAATGTTTAATCCTTCACTCATTAATAATCAACAAATTTTTCCTCACCCGATTGTGATTTATGAAGAGTTATTTCTGGTAAAGTTTTTAGGTCTACATTCATTATATTGGCAAACAGTTGGATATTTATTGAAAGTTTTAGATGCATTTGCAGTAAGCTTGATGGTATGGGGTATTACAAGATCTAAAAGAGCTGCTTTTTTTACAGGATTAATATTTGCTTCTTCAGTTGGTGGCTTGGCATCGGTAACCTGGGTAGCTGCTCATGCTTCTGCGTTAGTAATTCCCTTTTTGTGTCTCGGGATATATTTTTGGATTAAATCCAGTCAGGATACAAGACCTATGTTGATAAATAAAAAGTATATATTGGCTTTAGCGCTGTTAATATTTAGCACATGGAGTGATCCTGCCAGAGGCATATTTGGATGCTTGATTATTATTTTATGGGATATATTATCACTTTTCCAGAATACAGCTAATATAGCTAAAGCTAATTTCGTAAGATTATGGAAAAGAATATTAATTTTAGTATTAGCCATGTTTGCTCTCCGGTCTTTTCTTGGTCAAAGATTTTCCGGAGTATCGCCCACATTAGATGCGAATATTCAATATATAATTCATTCCCCCCTTGCAGTATTAACTAATTTTTTTAATACGTTAGGTAATTTACTAGCCGGATGGTTTATACCAATTCCACAGAACGTTTTTGCTATTTCTATGCCGACTTTTATAGGGATAGCGGTGGGTTATCTTTTTTTGCTTCAGACGATCTTATTATTAATTTTCTTTTTTAAAAAGAAGAATGAATTTATTAAGATATTAATTATTTTTTCAATATGGATAATAGTGTTCTTTTTACCAAACTGGCTATTAGCCGACAATTCGATGATTGGCACAGAGAGACACGTTTTAGGAGTAACACATCGGTATCTTACGCTTTCTGCTGTTGGGTTAGTTTGTTTTCTAGGATATCTTCTGACAAGGATTAAGAATAAGAATCTCAGTATTTTATTACTATTATTTGTAGTAGGGAGTAATATCGTTATAGCCAACCAAATTCTTGAGAAGGATTCGTATTACCGCTCTAAAGAGGTGACAAAGCCAATATGGGATAAAATCGAAAAAGATGTGCCTCAAGGTGTAGAGAACGCGCTCTTCTTTATTCGAGGAGACGATAAATTCAGAGTCAATGATATTTCTCAGATTAAAATTCCATTTGCAATACGGAGAGGAATAACGAGTCGCGACAAATGGCCCATTTCTACTTCTGATCCAGGGATGGTGAAAGGTTATTTATGCGGCATATTTGTTAACGAGCGGAAAATACCTCTTTCTCATATTTATGCATGGAATATAAGAGGAAATACAGTAGAAAATATTTCGGAAGAAGTAAGAAAAGAATTTAGTGAGATAGACTGCAATGTTCAATAATTAATTTAAGTTTGTCTTACCATCTATGGAAAGATTTAGTTATGAATGGATCAAATTTCATAAGATAGCTCCAGATTATGAAATGCAATTTTTGAAATGGATTCATATACTTAAACCCAAGGATTTTAAAGATAAGAGAGTATTAGATGCAGGATGCGGAATGGGCAGGAATAGTTATTGGCCACTTCTATATGGAGCAAAAGAAGTTATAGCTTTTGATCATGATTATAATATTGTAAAAGTAGCAAAAAAAAATCTGTCAGAATTTAAAAATGCTAAAATTTGTTATCAGTCAATTTATGGAATAAAATATAGAGATTATTTTGATATAGCATTTTCGATTGGAGTTGTGCATCATTTACAATATCCACAAAAAGCCATTACCAATTTAATTAATTCTGTAAAAAAGAACGGTACAATACTTATTTGGGTTTATGGTAAAGAAGGGAATAAATGGTTAGTAGGGATAATTAATCTCTTGCGGCATTTTACTTCTAGATTACCACTTCAGGTCGTTGATGTTTTATCTTATTTGGTTACATCCTTTTTGTGGATATATTTAAAGATAATAAAGCAAGCACATCCCTATTTTAAGCAAATATCAAAATTTGATTTTTGGCATTTAAGATCAATAGTATTCGATCAATTAATTCCACAAATTGCAAATTATTGGTCGAAAGATGAAGTACTTGCTTTCTTCAAGGATAAAAGATTAAAAAATATTAAGATTTTTAGAATTAACGATAATTCCTGGACCGTAGCTGTACAGAAAAAGTAAATTAATTTAAAATCGATAAGTGGATAAAGTTACTTGCATATCTATTCTATTAAACTAAACTTAAGATAGATAATCAACTATAATTTTTGAAGGGCGTTTCTTTAAATTAATGGATCTGCGTTTGTATTTTTTATAATTCTTAAGGAAGTTTATTATAGTTTGTTGATCTCCTTTGCTTAAAACTACATTATTACTTAAACCTTCCGTTCGTTCCGTATTATTTCTCAAAGAAAGCATTGGGAGGCCCATATAATAAGCTTCTTCCTGATTGATTCCGCCATCTGTTGCAATGAATTCTGCTTTTTTCATAAAGTGCATAAAATTTACATAATTTAGACGCGGAACAGCAACAACTTTGCTTTTTGTGTTTAACCAAAGTTTAAACTCTTTGGGTCGCATAAGTCTTTTGGTCAAAGTATGCATTATAAAAGCACATTTCAGGTCCTTTGAGGATTGGTTAATAACAAAGTCTATAGTGTTCTGAGTCCATCTTTTTTGAAAATAAATATGCTCTTGTCTATGCATCACCAGAATAAAATATTTCCCATATTTTTTTGCGTAGTTAGGAATATTTTTTACACTTTGCGACCATTGATATGTTTCTATTAAAGTATTTTGATTAGTGTTGATCTTAACCCCTTTTACATTTTTAAGATTACTCAATGCCCATTCCGAAGGGCAAAATAAAATGTCAGCAATATGGATAATAACGAATCGACAAATTTCTTCTGGAAATGGTTCAAAAAAATTAAAAGATCGAAGTCCTGATTCTATATGTACTAATTTAAGTCCATGTGTTTTGGCGATAATTGATCCAATTAATGATGAAATTGTATCTCCATGAATAATAAAATAACTATTGTCTTGATTTAGATTTTTAAACTCTTTAGATAAAGAAAAAATACCTTCCAATAATGATTTAATAGCCCATCCTAAGAAAAGAAATATTGATGATTTAGTTGACTTTTCTTTTAATGCAATGTTTGCTTTTACTGGTCCTAAGAAAGCGTTTAGCTCTTCAAAATGAATTTTGTTTTGTCCTGATGTAATAATTTTGTATCCGATCCCCCTTTTCCTTAATTCTTTCATGATTGGGGCAAGCTTAATAAATTCTGCTGTTGTCCCCATAAAAAAATATATTTTCTTTTTTACTGTGCCCATTGTTAAGATAAAGGCACTATAATATACTTTTCAAATAATGTCTATCATCCTAAGATTCAGGTATATTTTTCCTTTAATTGTTCTCCCTTTAATTTTGGTTTTCATTTGGTTTCATAATGGTTTGATTATTGGTAGAGGAGAAGAAGGGTTAATTTTTTATAATCCTTCTAAAAATCTAGAGCTTTCAAAGTTAACTTGGGTTGATGTTAATACAGGTATGCCTAACTTATCTTGGTTGCCCAGGTTACCTATGTCATATTTAGGATTATTTCTGACAAGTAAGTTAGGTTTAACTCAATATATCGTTCAAGTCGGAATGTTTTTTCTTCTTATGGTCACAGGGGTAATCTCGATGTATTATCTTATCTTGTCTTTTTTAGAAACTTATCCTTCAAAGTATTTAGTATCCTTCATCTCTGCCCTATTTTATTTAATGAATCCATTTTCAGTGAGCCAAATTTGGGGAAGAGGACTATACCCGCAGTATTTTGCTTTTGCCTTATTACCTTTATCTTTATTAATTATGGTAAAAGCTTTAAGACAACAAAATTTTTTTTATTTATTTTTATTGATTTTTTCTTCGGTGATTTTTTCCGGAGGATTTGGGTTTGTAACTTTTATTGTAATTTACTGGACAATTTTAATTGGATATTTCATTTGGTGGTTATTTACTAACAAATTAAATAAAAAAGAAGTAGTTTTTGGTATAAGTTTTTTGTCTCTATTCTTATTTAGTTGGTTGTTAGTTAATTCCTGGTGGTTTTTGCCTATGTCGCTTATGGGAAATAAAATTCTTGTCGCTTATTTGACTAATGCAGATGAAAATTTAGGGACATTACTTGGTGTAAGCAGGGCTTTTCCTCCCAGTGTAATCATTAGACTTTTGCAAAAAGGATATTTCTTTGATGCTACGGCGTATAGTCAAATTTACTCAACATTTACGTTTCAGCTAATTAGTTTTATTCCTCCTATTTTTGTTTTAATTGGTTTGGTGAAAACCTTAAAAAATAAAGGACTAAAAAAATTTAATTTTTTTGCAGTGTTGTTAGTTTTGGGATTGGTTGTATCATTGGGCGCGAATCCTCCATTTGGATGGTTATTTGTCTGGATTTTTAAATATATTACTCCATTGCAAGCTTTTAGAAATCCTTTTGAGAAATTTGGTCTTGTTTATATTTTAGGTTATTCTCCTCTTTTTGCTTATGGCTTAGTTTATATTTTGGAAAAAATTAAATTTAAATTTTTAGGACTAATTATTATAATTCTTTTGACTTGTGGTATATATGCCTGGCCAATGTGGACCGGGCGTGTTTTAACAGGAACAGATAAAAAAATAGGTGTTAAGGTTCCACAGTATTATGAGGATTTAAATACGTGGTTGAGAAATAATGACCCCCAAAATTATCGTTTATTGATGACACCCTTAAAAAATGGAGAGGCAGCAACGTTTCGATGGGGTGACACTACTTATAATGGAGTTGATCCCATGCATTTTATTTTGGATAGAACTGCTATTTCTAATGGAGCCCAGATTCCATTTTATTACGATTTCGTTCAAGGTATCAGACAATACATAGAAAGGGAAGACCTTGCTCCCGCGCTTTCACTTTTAAGAGCCAAGTTTTTAATAGACAGGAAAGATGCCATAATGATATCTGACGAAGATAAAAAGCAATATCAGTATTTAACATCGACCATATATCCTCCAGAAGAACTAGAAAGTGGTCTAAAAGTAATTTGTCAAAATATGACAGCAGATTCCAAATCGAGTGGTGTGGCTTGGGTAATCTGTCAGATACCGCCAAGAGATAGTGATTTTAGCAAAGTAAGATATCTACACATAAAGGTAAAAACTGATGTACCGGCTCATTTAGTGGTAGGGTTAAAAGATGCAAATAGGATAGGAAATAGATGGTATGGAAGAGCAGATCCGTATTATTATGACACCGATACTAATGATTGGCAGGAGGATGTAACTATACCAATAAACAATCCGACAGAAGGTGATAAAGCAATAGATTTATCTAAGAGTTCTATAGTAGAAGTACAGGCTAATTCTAAAGATTATCCGGAAAAGTCAGTCGGGCAAATTAATATTTCAGAAATAAAGTTAGATCCAGGGACAAAACAGCAAATAAATGAATTTAGGAAAGTTGCAGAATTCGGCGAATTAACAGTTTTTGAACCAATTAATTTTAATCCTCCACCAGAGTTTGGGGTTCTTGCTTCAGTAAATATCGTTAAAGCCTTCCCTCAACTTTTCGAAGAAGCTAATAAAAAAAGAGATTTTATTAATAAAGAAGGATTTGTTTTAATCTCGCAAAATGACCAGAAAAATTTGCAGGGTTTAAGGGATGCAACTTTCACAGAATTTGTTGACAAATATAAAATTTCTGATACCAAATATTGGATTAAGTTTGCTCAGGGGCAAGGGAAGGGTTTACTAATTTTGAGTAAGACTTTTAATCCGCAATGGAAAGTTATAGCCGGTGCGAGTAGAAAACAGCTTTCCGGAAGCTTCTTTGATGATTTGAATCTACTAAAAGCAGTTGTTTTGCCAGAGGAGAATCATTTTGTAGTAAACGGTTACGCTAATCTCTGGACTTTTGAAAATGATCAGAATCACTTTTGAAAATGATCAGAATCAATTAGCTATTGTTTTTCCTCCTCAAATTTATGCAGATCTGGGATTAAAGATATCTGTAGCTTCTGTCGGTACACTTATGTTAGTTTGGGGGATATTTTCTTTAAAAAGAATTTTAAAATAAAAAATGGAAGTTTTAATTTACTTAAAAACAATATGTTTCATTTTAATCCTTTCCATTTGCGGACTTATAATTGTCAGAAGAATTTGTAATGATGTCCGTATCCAGATACTACTTCCCACGGCAGCTATAACCGGTATAGCGCTTTATGTTTTTCTCCTGAACTTAGTAGCTTATGTTGTTAAAGGACCACCGGGATTTTATATAGCTTTGGCATTTGAAATCCTACTGACGTATTTTTTAAAAGTAAAAATTAGACCTAAAGAAATTGTTTTTCCTCAAAAAAAAGAAAAAATAATTTGGATTACTTCTTTGTTAATTTGGTTCATTTTTTTGTTTGCAATTTCTGCAACTGGAAACGCCTCAAGTTGGGATTGGATGGGTCATTCAATCTTTGCTTCCCTATTTATTAGAGGTGATTTTCCGCTACACAGTCCTTTTCAACCTGACCGATTATCATCTTCTCATATTGGAGTACCGGAAATTTTAGGATCATTAAGATTGTTTACCGGTGGAGCTTATACTTTTTTAGGATCAATCCTTTCGCTTATTACTTTATTTGCAATATCGCAAATACTTCAGTGGGTTCTTAAAGTAAAAAATAGTATTTTAAATTTAACTCTTCTTGTACTTATTCCTATAACAGCAATTGTATCTTTAGGTAATTTTATGATTGTCTGGCCCTATCAATTTAGCCTTCCTCAGATTGATAATGGAATAATTAGTTGGTTTCATAATTTGCCGGCACTGTATAGTACCTATAATTCGTATGGAGCTCCATCTTCACTGGATAGTTTGAACCTTTTTCTTCACAGGATGCTTGCGCTGTCAATTTTTTCAGCATTAATACCTCTTACTTTATTCCCAAATAAGTTAAAACGTTTTTATTCTTCAGCCATAATTTCGATTCTACTTGCAGCATTAGTTCTTGCTGATGAGTCGGTTTTTATCGTGACAACCCCGGCTATTGTTTTAATATTATTTTTTACTTTAAGAACCCACTGAAGTATTTGCGATATTGCAAATAAAGTAATAAGCGAAAGGATTGATCCTAAAAAAGTATAAGCTCCACCGGTAA
>JAMCVO010000201.1:0-10690 GCA_023475715.1 Actinomycetota bacterium | reverse complement strand
TCAGCCATAATTTCGATTCTACTTGCAGCATTAGTTCTTGCTGATGAGTCGGTTTTTATCGTGACAACCCCGGCTATTGTTTTAATATTATTTTTTACTTTATTCAGAAAAAATGTAAAGTTTTGGATTTTATTTTGTTTGATTATTTTTGGTATAACTGTATTTCAAGGTGGGCTTGTTAATGAAGTAATATTCAAATCTAATACTACGGTTGCAAGAGTATTATTATTTCCAGACGATAATAAAGATCCTGCTGCAAAATTTGAAAAATACCGGTCTTATAGATTGGAAGCACAGTCTTCTAAGATGATCCCAGATAAAAAAGATTATAGTCCTTTTAGGTGGTTTCATTTTGGTGCCATATGGCAAGTAGGTGTTTTATTTATTGCATGCTCTATACTTACTTTAATTTTTAAAAATAAATTAAAAGACAGATCAATCTTATATTTGACATGGCTGTTTTGTCTATCAGGAATCATTGCACTGGTTGCTTTTCATGGTATCGTACCCGAAGGCTGGACACATATAAACGGTAATCGTTTTCTTGCTTTGTCTTATCAGTTGTCAGGTATTGGCATTATAATTTTTATTATTTTGGGTTGGATAAATCTTAAGGGTACAAATAGTTTTAGCAAATATTATGCTGTTGTCATAAAGATTTTTCTTGCATGGTTTGTGATAACATCTACTTTTCCAACCTTGGCTGTTTTATTCCCAAGACAAAAGTCCAATTGGTTTAAAACAGTTACCGATACTCCGAAAGCTGAACAGGTATGGATAAAAGATAATTTAAAGGTAGACACAAGGATACTCCCTTTTATGGAAAAATTCCCTACCTCGGGACCTGTTTTGGAGGTAATTAATAATGTAGGGATATTTACTCCTGTTTGGTATGAAAAGCCTGAGGCACAAGGGTTTGACGTTTCCCCTCCTTATTTAGATCTTTTCTTTACCCAAAATCCGGAAATTTTAAAAATCTTAAAAGTAGATTATATTATGACAAATAAATTATACCGTTCTACCCTTCCGGTGAAGAGGCTTGTTGATTTGAATAATATAGAATATTTTAAGACCGTTTATAGTGATAAGGAAGGAGATGTGATGATTTCAAAAATATTACCGGAATATTTTCTAAAGGCAGAAAACTATAAAGGCACATTTTATGAATTGTCACAAATTTTACCTTTAAAAGGCGCATTTTTTATCGAGCAGCCTCCGGGAATCGCGGAAGGAGTTTGGAGAGTAGCTTTTCTAACGTTGCAAATGCGAGATTTCAAGATGTATTATAGCTTAAAATTTATCCCTGTTTATAATTTTATTATTAATGTGCATTTGAAATTTAATGGTGAATCAAGCGATAAGTATGATTATTTGGTATTGGGATCAAAGACAAATCCCCAATCAATAGTCAAAAGTCAAACTAAATTAGTCTGGTCACAAATAGCAGGATATTTAAATGTATGGAAAGTAAACTAAAATAGAGTATGTCAAAAATATATCTTTCAATTATTGTACCTTTTTATAATGAAGTATCAAATTTGTCAGTACTGAATAAGGAATTATTAAGGGTTATTGCTGCTATTAAGAGTAAATGTGAAATTATTTATGTGGATGATGCCTCAACCGACGGGTCTGTGGATAGTTTGGTAAAGGATATTAAAAATAATGGAAACAAAAAAATCGATATTAAACTTATATCATTAAGAAGGAACTTTGGGCAAACAGCCGCAATTTCAGCAGGAATTGACTGCGCAAACGGGGAAATAGTAGCAATTCTGGATGCGGATTTGCAAAACGATCCGGCAGATCTGCCGGTCATGATAGGGAAGCTGGAAACAGGATTTGATGCGGTTGTCGGCTGGAGAAAAAACCGTCAGGATGGAAACTCGCGAGTTCTTTTATCAAAAGTTGCCAACTGGCTAATCAGAACAATTTTTAAAACTCCTTTTCATGATTTGGGTTGTTCACTGAAAGTAATAAGAAGAAATTTTTTGAAAGATACTAGGTTTTATGGAGAATCGCATCGTTTAATATCTGTCCTTTTATTCTGGAAAGGTGCAGCGGTTGAGGAAGTAATAGTCAAGCACAGAAAAAGACTTGCAGGGCAATCAAAATACGGTTATTCGCGGATAATAAAACTGATTCTTGACTTAGTTACATCCAAGTTTTTAAGTGCTTATGGTACAAAACCAGCTTATGTTTTCGGTACGTTTGGGATACTTAGTATTTTTGTAGGTATTCCCTTAATGGGGATGGTTTTGTATGACAAGCTTTATCAGAGTGTTTACGTACACAGAAATCCTCTGTTTTTGATAGCCAGTTTTTTAATTTTACTGGGAATTCAATTTTTGCTAATGGGTCTTCTGGCAGAACTTATTGTCAGGACTTATTTTGAAACTCAAAAGAAAACAACATATGAAATTAAAAATACAAAGGTTTACTAATGTGTGGAATTACAGGAATTGTAAGTTTTGATAAACCAATAGAGAAACAAAGTCTTTCTAAGATGCTCTCTCAGATCAAACATAGAGGTCCTGATCAAAGAGGTGTATATATTAAGCCGCATGTTTCTATGGGTATCCAGAGGCTTAGCATTATTGATGTTATGACCGGTAATCAGCCTATTGAGAATGAGGACAGCAGCGTTGCAGTTGTTTTTAATGGTGAAATTTATAACTACCGGCAATTAACGGAAGAATTAATTAAAAAGGGGCACATATTTAAGACGAAATCTGATACTGAGGTTTTGGTTCATTTGTATGAAGTTTATGGTGAAAGTATGAGTAAATATCTAAATGGGATGTTCTCATTTGCCATTTGGGACAGAAAAAGACAATTAATCCTTATTTCAAGAGATCCGGTTGGTATTAAACCGCTGTACTATTTTCAGAAGGGTGAGGAGTTAATCTTTGGGTCGGAATTAAAAACAATTTTAACTCATGAAGGCCTAAAAAGAGAAATTAATATTGATGCTCTAAGGGCATATTCAATATTTGGATATATTCCTTCAAATGTTTCTATTTTTAAAAATATATATAAACTTCCTCCAGGAAGTAATTTAATTTTTTCCAAAACCAGAAAAAAAATTGTTAATTATTATTCTGTAAATTCTAAGAATTTTTCGGATGAACAGAATATAGATAAAATTCTAGAAGAAGCCGTAATATCACAATCTGTGGCCGATGTTCCTTTGGGAGTACTACTCAGCGGAGGAATAGACTCCAGCTTAATTAGTTACTACCTTACTCAAAAACTAGGTAAGAGCATAAAAAGTTTTTCAATAGGCTTTGAGGAGAAAAGTTTTGACGAATCGTCGTATGCAAGAATTGTAGCCAAAATTTTAAAAACTAATCATCATCAAGAAAACTTTAGCTCCAAGGATATTTATAGATTATTCCCAATGATAATAGAAAAAATGGATGAACCCTTAGCAGATCCCTCTCTTTTTCCTACATTTAAACTTTCTGCCCTGGCAAGAAAATATGTGAAAGTTGTTTTGAGTGGTGATGGGGGAGATGAGCTTTTTGGCGGATATCCTACATATCAGGGTCACCTGGTGGCTGAGAAAATTAATAAATTTTTTCCTAGACTTTTGATTGATGTAGGGTTGCGGTTAGCCGATATATCAAAATCGTCTTTTGATAATTACCCGTTTGCAGAGATGGCAAAAAGATTCCTAAGAGGTGTTGATAAAGAAGGCATACAAAGACATTTAGAGTGGATGTCTCTATATGGTTCAGAGGATTTATTGAGTAATGAGTTTTCAAGGGGTCAGGTATTTGACAATAAATATTTTAAGAATTTTGAGAAGAAAATAGCAAAAATTACTGACAAAACACCAACAAAATATCAGCTCTTGGATTTTTATACATATTTAACTGATGATCTTTTGGTGAAGGTTGATAGGGCATCCATGTTTAATTCTTTGGAAGTCAGGGTTCCTTTTTTAGACCTTAAAGTTATCCAATATGCATTTAATTCCCAACTTGAGTCTGTTAGTTTGTTTGAAACGAAAAGAATTTTAAGAGAATTATTAAAAAAACACCTTCCTTCATCTATTGTGGATAGGAAGAAGAAAGGATTCGGCATGCCTCTTTCTAAATGGGTTTATGCAGATCTAAAAAATTTAGTAGATGAGCATTTAAAAAATGAAGATTTATATAATTATTTTGATAAAGATAAAGTAAAAACGCTGCGGGATGATCATATGAAAAAAAGGCGGAATAATTCCAAGGCTTTATGGATGCTTACTATATTCAGCGGGTGGTTGAACAAATGGTATAGTAATTAAGTAATTTTTTAATTCCTTCATTAATTGGGATTGTTGGTTTCCATTTAAGTAATTTTTTAGCTTTGTTGATATCAGCCTCTTTAAATTTTTCTTCGTACGGTCTAGGAGGAAGAAATTGAACATTATTTTTGAATAACTTTGCCATTTCTCTAATTGACTTTTGTTGTCCTCCGCCTAAATTTAATATTTCGAAAGAACTTTTTAGTTTAGTAGTCATACCCAGTATTAATCCTCTTACCACATCAGTTATATAAGTAAAATCACGGGTTTGGTCTCCTTTTCCGTAGATTGTTAATGGTTGTTTATGCCTGATTTGTTCTAACCATTTAGTAAAAACTAATTTATAAGAACCTTTGGAAAACATTCTTGGACCATAGACATTAAATAGTCTAAAAATAATAATTTCTAAATTATAAGTTTGACTGTAGATCTTGGAGTAATACTCACCCATCAATTTTTGGTATGCGTAAGTGTTTTGGGGATTAGGAAGTAGCGATTCAAATAAAGGTAAGCGTTTTTGTATTCCATAAATCGAAGAGGAAGATATGAAAAGAAATTTTTTAACTGAAAGTTTCCTTGCGAGTTCCAAAGCAACTAATGTTCCTTCTACGTTTGCCTGATGAGTTCCGATTGGGTCATCCATTGATCGCTCTATTCTTGGAAGAGCAGCCAGATGAAAAATATAATCTGTATCCTTTAAAATTTTAGGTATTCTTTTTAGCACTTTTTCTATTGATAAGGATAAATTTAGGATTTTGACTTTTGTTTTACTTCTCTCCAAATTTTTTATACTACCAGTAGAAAAGTTATCAATAACTATTACATTGTGATTTTGTTCAACTAAGGCATCTACTAAGTGTGATCCGATAAATCCTGCGCCGCCTGTAACAATTATTTTACTCATACTTTAATTAGCATCCTTGAATAGCTTTTATAAATCCTTATATTTTTGAGCAATGATTGCTTGGCCCTTAGGCATGATGCCAAAATAACTTCCATCCCATCTATATTGTACTAATCTGAATCCATTTTTCTCCAGAATTTTTCTTAAAGTATTTTTTGTAAAAAATCGTATATGAGGAGTAGCCGGATCGAAATAAGTCTCGAAATAAAATAAAGAGATGATGATCATTTTAAGGAGATTAAAGTCAACAGTTGTGATTCCTAAGTAACCTCCCTTTTTCAGAACTCTATTAAATTCTTTGAACATTTTTTCCGTATCCACAATATGTTCCACAATTTCAAATGCAAAAATTGAATCGAAAGTTTTATCTTTGAAAGGTAGACTTGTAATGGATCCTATTTTGAATTTTGCTTTGTTTGCTAATCTATTCTCTTTTGCCCTTTTAATGCATTTTTTTATGGCTATTTGGGATAAATCTATACCATCAACTTGCTGGACATTTGCCATTGCTGCTATATGAAGCGCAAAATCACCCTGTCCGCATCCCGCGTCAAGAACTCTGCCATTGATTGCTTTTCTATAAAATTCCACTCTTTTTTTAAGATTTTCCCTCCAATCGGGTAGCCCATGAAAGATATTTTCTTTTCCCAAATCTTCCTTCCAAAATTTCTCATAATATTCGGCTTCTGGATTTTTTATTCTCATAAGATTATTTTTTTAGAGATTCTTAATTGTTCAGATTTTAGTTGAAGGTTTTATTGGAAGTCAAGTTGGTGTATTATCTTTGGTAAATTGACAAAGCTATGGAGAAGAAAATACATATTTTTGCTTTAGCCGCCTGTGGACAAGGTATTTCCGGCAGCGACCGGATTTTTATAGAATTTGCGAGAAGATGGAGCCGGAAGGTTTTGATAACAATTTATGTTTGGAAAGAGGGGTACGAGATGTGTCAAAGGCAGGGATTAAATGAATCAAGTATTCAGTATCAAGTATCAAGTATGCAGCCTTGGAAGAAACTGGGGTTTATTATTAATTATGTAATTAGGATAGTTGAGGGAATCAGAATTGCGCTGACATTAAAAATAGAAAACTCAAACGATTTAATTGTTTATTCCGCTTCAGAATTCTGGATGGATTCATTACCGGCTTTTATTTTAAAAATGCGTTTTCCGGAGATTAAGTGGGCTGCAGCTTGGTTTCAAACGGCACCGAATCCCCTAATTGGTTTTACAGAAAGCAAAAGTAATACAAGATACCGATTAAAATCTTTGATCTATTTTTTAACACAATTTCCGGTTAAACCATTAATCGCTAAATTTGCCAATTTTGTTTTAGTGAATAATGAAGAAGAAAAGAAACAATTCCCAGTTCTGAATAAACAGGAAAGAGCTCTTGTCGTGTTGGGCGCGGTTGATATTAAAGAGATTGGAAGATGGCGATTAAAATTTAAGAATTTACCAAAAATATATGACGGAGTTTTTCAGGGGAGGTTTCATCCTCAAAAAGGAGTTTTGGAGTTAATAGATATATGGAAGTTAGTTGTAAGTCAAAAGAAAGATGCAAAATTAGTAATGATTGGGGATGGTCCATTAATGGAGGATGTAAAAATAAAAATTAAAGATGATAAGTTAAAAAATAATATTATTTTGACGGGGTATTTATTCGATGGCGAGGAGAAATATCGGATTTTTTCTCAAAGCAAAGTTGTAGTTCATTCAGCTTTTTATGATTCGGGAGGAATGGCTTCTGCCGAGGCAATGGCTTTCGGGTTGCCTTGTGTAGGCTTTAATTTGAAATCATTCAACTCTTATTATCCTAAGGGGATGATTAAGATACAAATAGGTGATCTTGAGGATTTTGCGGGTAAAATATTGGCTTTATTAAGCAATGAGATTAAAAGAAAAAAGATTGGAAATACTGCTTTAGATATGATAAATGCAAGATGGTCCTGGGATACAAGAGCTCAAGAAATCCTGGGCAGATTGATACCTATTATATAATCAAGTTAAAGTAAACGAAACTATGAAAAAAGATGCAGTTGGAGTTTCAGCGGTTATTCCCAGTTTTAACTGTAAAAATAATTTATTCAGATTATTAGATACTTTAAAAAAATCTAACTATAAAAATTTGGAAGTAATAGCTGTTGATAACGGTTCCAGAGACAATACTTTATCGGAAGGTATGAAAAAATATAGATGGGTGAAGTGGATAGATGCCGGAGGAAGAAATATCGGTCAGACCGGCTGCTATAACTTAGGAATGGCTCATATTAAAAAGGGTAACCATTTTCTTTATGTAGATTCTGATGTAACTGTAGAAAAAGAAATGATTCAAAACTTAGTTACAAAACTGAACTCTGATTTGAAAATCGGAATTGTAACGCCAATGATTCTTTATCTTTCTGATAAGAATTGGGTTAATCAAGCAGGCGCTTATGTTGATCTTATTACCGGCAAGGTTAAAGTTGGCTGGGGACCTAAGAAAAATTTCTTAGAACCAAAAGAGGTTCAGAATTCCGGGACCGTAATGTTAATCAGGAATGAAGTTGTAAAAAAAATCGGCGGTTTTGACAACTGGTTTTTATGTTATTTTGATCCGGATTATTGTTTAAGGGCAAAAAATGCAGGATATGATACTTGGTATGAACCTAGCGCAGCCTGTTACCACGATCAATCAAAGAATCCTGATGTTTGGCGACCCAGAGTATTAAGTAGAGCTTACTTATTAGGCAGAAACAGGACGCTTTTCATGCGAAGACATGGAAAGGCTTTTTCAACTTACGTATTATTTTTACCGTTTCTGTTTGGATATTATTTTGTCGAAGCTATTAAATTTGGAATTTTTAATAAATGGTTGGAATTAGTGTTAGGTACATTGGTGGGTTTTCTTTATCCTTTAAAAAAAGAAAATTATATACCTTTACCGAAGAGAGAAAACTATCCTTTGATTAAAGTTCCAAAAGAAACTTTATTACAAAAGATAATGGTTAAAACTCCATTTTCTTGGACTTGGTTATTGTGTAAATTAATTGGAGATCCAAAGACTGTGTTAGATATTGGTTGCGGGGATGGATCGTTAATGAGAACTCTTTCTAAAAAGAAAAATTGGAAAATAGTTGGTATAGATATTTTTAAGGAGTCAATCATTAAGGCGGGAACTTTAGACATATATGATTCAATTTTAAAAGGAGATGTTATTGAGGTTTCAGAAAAATTGGTAAATCAGAAAAAAAATTTTGATACAGTTTTTTGTTCCCAACTAATTGAACATTTAAGCAAGAAGAAAGGAAACAGGCTTTTGGATTTAATGGATCAACTTGCTTTGGGAAGAATAGTTATAACTACACCCAGAGGTTTTGTGGAACAGCGTGAAGAATTTTTAGGTAATAACCAGCATCAGCATCATAAATCCGGATGGATAATTGAAGATTTTGTATCCAGAGGATATAAAGTCTATGGTTTGGGTCTTTCAGCGGTTTGGAGATATAGTAAACTAGGTCGGAGTAAAGCAAGAATACCTTTTATCTCGTTAGTATCTTATTTAATGTCGCCATTAGTTTATTTTATCCCAGCATTAGGAGAAGGAATTTTGGCTGTTAAAAAAATAAAAAATGAAGATAATTGATATTTTAAAACTTAACCTCCCCTTTTCTTATATGGGTGTTTTAAGGAATTCTATTGGAAATCCAAAAACAGTATTAGATCTCGGCTGTGGAGAGGGGACATTAATGCAGTTTATTTCCGATGGAAAAAACTGGCAGATTACAGGTATCGAGATATATAAAAAAGCCATTGATGTTGCCCGGAAACGCAATGCCTATTATAAATTAATACAAGGTGACTTATTAAAGACAATCAAAAATAACCTTAAGTCTAAATATGACGTTGTATTTTTTTCCCAAGTAATTGAACACG
Organism: Actinomycetota bacterium; assembly: GCA_023475715.1. The sequence goes on along the minus strand of JAMCVO010000201.1, from coordinate 1,581 downwards.
TGACAAGGAGCCAAGGAGAAAAAATATTAGATGAAATTGAAAAATTGGCAAAAAAAAGAATTATTGTAGGAACTCCGAGAGGATTCATGGAGCAGCCTCATGAATTTTTAGATGGTAATCCTCATCAGGTGCACAAATCTGGTTGGAGCATTGAGGATTTTGCTTCAAGAGGATATAAGGTTTATGGAATAGGATTTTGGCCAATTTGGTCTCATCATGGCTTAGGGAGAAATGCCAGTTTTTTTACAATGATTCTATCAAATGTAATTTCCTATCTAATGTCGCCAATTGTATATTTTTTTCCGGTTCTCGGGGCAGGTATCATAGCAATAAAAAATAAAGAGAAAAAAAATGACTAAAAAATCAGCCAATCCCCCTTTCGTATCTATAGTCATAGCAAACTATAATGGAGAAAATTATTTGAATACTTGTTTAACATCAGTCTTGAACTCCTACGATGTCTTTTCAGAAATATTAATAATTGATGATGGATCAACAGATAGAAGCATAGAAATTATTCAAGAGTTTAAAAAAAAAGATAAACGTATTTTTTTGTTAAAGAACAAAAAAAACATGGGTGCAGCAGCCAGTAGAAATAGTGCTTTGGATAAAGCTAGAGGGGATATTATAGTTTTTCTTGATAATGATACAGAGGTAAAAGAGGATTCTATAAAGCAGCTTATAAAACCTTTGATAGATGAGAAAGAAGTTGGTGCAGCGCAAGCATTATTGATAGATTTTGAGAATAAGAAGTTAGTCCAAATGGCCGGTGGTCATTTAATTCCTCAAGCTATTTGGCTGATGGGTTTTTATGAAAGGAGAAAATATAAAGAAATTAGATCAGAACTAAGAGAAACAAACATCATTGCAATTTCTGCCGCATTAGCAGTGAAAAAAGAAGTTATCGACAAGGTTGGACATTTTGATAGTAAAGAAGCAGTTTACACTGAAGATTTGGATTTTTGTTGGAGAATTTGGATTGCAGGGTATACGGTTGTTCTTGCCCGTCAATCAATAGTTTATCATTATACTAAATCGATAACCATGAGAGCTAATATGGGGGCAAATACATTTAATATTTATTTTCAACTTGCCAAGAATTCGTTTAGATCAATTATTAAAAACTATGAATTCATCAATGTTATTAGGTTTTTACCGATCAGTCTTTTTGTAAATTTAACAAGAGCAGTTTTGGTGCTTTTAAGAAGAGGAGATTTTTCTGCTCTAATTGCAACTTTTTACAGTATTTGGTGGAATTGCAAAAATTTGCCTGATACACTAAGAAATCGCACTGAAATTCAAAGAACCAGAAAGTTTAACGATAAGAGGATTTTAAAGGAGGTTTTTGTTAGTGGCGGCTTATTGGATATATACAATAGGAATTACAGAAGCTCAAAACTATTATGGTGAAAATCATATACAAATTTCCTTTTTTCCTTTTTCTCTTGCTTTCCGGAATATTAATATTCTGTTGGTTTAGGTTTGGGTTTATGTACGGTGGGGGAGACACTGGTTTGCCAACATATAATCCGGCAGCGGCATTCAATATTACTAAGAGTATTTGGTGGGATTCTTTGGCTC
>JAMCVO010000080.1:356-5250 GCA_023475715.1 Actinomycetota bacterium | reverse complement strand
GAATATGATTGTTTTGGTTATGAAGGCTATTTTCCTGAATATCACGGTCGTCATTTTAATATGCCAACTGATGAACAAAGGATAAAAGCAATTAAAAATCTTATAGATGAAGGATTTATTGATAAGATTTTAATATCAGGTGATCATTGTGTAAAGCATGCATTAGCTGCATATGGTGGTTGGGGTTATGATCACATTTTAAGAAATGTTGTTCCCTTAATGAAAATAAATGGTATAAATGAGTCGCAAATTAATAGTTTAATGGTAGAAAACCCAAGGAAAATGTTAACTTTCACTTCAACTTTTTAATATAAAAAATTTTTGGTTAATTGAAACGAGAATTTTAAAATTAAGAGATTTTAAAAAGGGATAAAATTATGGAAAAACTAAGCTTTAATGATTTTAAAAGAATAATTGAAAATATAAATATTGCTCTGCAAGAAAATAAGACATTCTTATCTGAATTAGATAGTGTAATTGGTGACGGCGATCATGGTATAAGCATAGCAAAAGGTTTTACTTATGCTATTGCAGAAATTGAGAAGCAAAATCCACAAAACATATCAGATTTATTAAAGTTAGCGGGAAATTCTATTACTTTGATAATTGGAGGAGTTACCGGCCCTGTTTTTGGGATGTTTTTTTCAAAAATGGGAGAAAAAATAACTTCTGAGGATTCTGAAGTTGATATTAAAATACTCTTTACTATGTTTGAAAATGCTCTTAATAAAATAATGGAACTGGGTGGTGCAAAGCCAGGCGATAAAACAATGATTGATGCTCTTAATCCTGCAGTACAATCATTAAAGTTTGCTGCAGAGAATGAATTAACATTAAAAAAGCTTTTTTTAAATATGATGAATGCTTCGAAAATTGGAGCAGAATCTACTTCTGAAATGATTGCAACAAAAGGGAGGGCCAGATATTCAGGTGAAAGATCATTGGGGCATGAAGATGCAGGGGCAAATACAGTATATTTTATTATTAAAGCATTTTATGAATCTATCTGATTGGTTCTTGATGAATAAATAAATTTTTGGAGAGTTATTTATTAAAGTTGAGCATAAAATTTTCTCAACTCAGCCTTTTAGCCAATTATTTGTCAGAAACTAGCTATTTGTTAATTTTGTTTTTTAGAATTTCAAAAATTAAATTATTGATGTTTATTAAAATATTACGAAAGGATTAAAATGAAAAAGTTAATCAATGATCCATCCAATATTGTAGATGAATTAATTGATGGGTTTGTTTATATGGATAAAGGTAGGATAAAAAGAATCGGAAGGTTTACTGCAGTTGCCAGAATAGATGCACCAATAAAAAATAAAGTGGGGATTGTTATAGGAGGAGGTGCTGGACATGAACCTTTATTTATTGAATATGTAGGAAAAGGGATGGCAGATGCTGAAGCTCATGGACAAATATTTGCGTCTCCTTCTTCAAGTATTATATTAGAGGCAATTAAGGTTGCAGATAGTGGTTCAGGAGTTTTACTTGTCTATTGTAATTATGCTGGTGATGTTATGAACTTTAATATTGCACAAGAAAATGCAAGAAAATTGGGGATAAAAGTTGAAACTGTTCTTATTTATGATGATATTTCATCTGCACCAAACGAAAGAAAAGAGGATAGAAGAGGAACTACTGCTACTCCAATTATAATTAAAATTGCAGGAGCAGCAGCTGAGAGTGGAATGAAATTTAATGATTTAAAAAAATTATTAGAAAAAGTGAGTTTTAATTCAAGATCTTGCGGAGTTTCACTTTCAGCCTGTACTTTACCGGAAACTGGACTTGCAACTTTTTCGCTTGAAGAAGGAAAGATGGAATTCGGGATGGGATTGCATGGCGAAGCAGGAATTAAAACTGTTGATATTATGACTGCTGATCAAACTACTGTTACTATTCTTGATTTATTAATTAAAGACCTGCCTTTTAATAGTGGTGATGAGGTTATAGCGCTCGTAAATGGGTATGGAAGCACTACAAGAATGGAAATGTTTATTATCATGAAAAAAATACATGAATATCTAAATGATAAAAATATTTATATTTATTCAAGTGAATTAGGAGAATTTTGTACTTCACAAGAAATGGCAGGTATTTCAATTACTCTTATTAAAATTGATGAGGAAATTAAGAAATATTATGATATGGTAGCTGATAGCTCTGGTTATAAAAAATTATCAAAAAATGAAATTTAACATTCTATTGTTTCAAAAACTTACTGTCTATCATCAATTGAAAATTTAAATATAACTTTTCTGATATTGACTGGATTATCTATGCTTATACCGGGTCTGTGTATGTCTTCAGGAAAGAATATTGCATAATGATTTTGATTTAAAGTGAAAAAATATTCATTGTCCACACTATCAATAAGTTCATTATCTTTTTCAGGATCATATTCAGAATGAATTTTCTTGATATTTGAGTAATCGGCAAAACCAATTTTTTCTTTTCCATAAATCATATACTGCAAATCCAGATATTTCCTGTGGGCTTCTGCCGGTTTTCCTTTAATATCTGAAGTTGTCTGGTAAGATGAGAGGATATAATAAAAATTTTTGCCTTCTATCTCAAAAACATTATCCGGAAGACCAGAAAAATTTAAACTTTCAATAAGACTGACTGCTTTTAAAATTCTTTTATCTTTAAGGTAATCCAGCTGGCCGTAAATTTTTGTTAGCTTTCCTGTTATCAATTCCTACTCCAAATTTTTCTTAATTATTATAATAAAATAAATTTTGCGGATAATTATTTTTTGAAGTTATCCAAAATCTCCCTGGTAATCATGTGAACAATTTCTTCAATATCCTGCCCCGCTTGTTTAGCTTCTCCATTAGCTGAAGAATTCTCACAATCGCTTTCACAGCCTTTGCAATTGGTACAGCCAATGTGTTTAATATTTGAATGAATAAGTTCTTTAAACTGGTATGTAAAACCTGGTTCTCTGTAACTTTTAAAACTGTTATTATACAGAAGAGATTCTTCCGGAAAGTAGACAGATAAAAGCTCTCCCATTATCGATTCAAGTTTTTTTCTGGTTTGTATCAGATTTTCCATAAGCTTTACATTAAAATGCATTTTAGGTGGGCCCATTTTAATCCCTCTGACATTTACTGCCTCCTTAAAGCCCTGAGGGAAATTTACGCTTTTCATAACTCTTATAAGTTCCAATATTGCTAACTGCAATTTAAGTGCGACATCAGGCCTTCCTGCTCTGAAATTTTTATATATTCCCACTATAAACTCGGGCATCATACATGCTGTTGCAACCATACAGCCATTACCTCCTGCTGCCAGCGCCGGAAACAATATTTCTTCAGCACCGACCAATACTTTAAATTCAGGTTTTACCCTTCTTGTCATATCAATAAGGTTCATTACATTTACCATATTTCCGGAAGAATCTTTTATTCCCACGATGTTTGGCAGGCTGCATAAATTTGCAGCAATTTCCGGGGTAACCTCGTTTGCAAAAAAAGGAATATTGTAAAGAAATATCGGTATATCTACTGAAAGTGCCACCTTTTTTAAGTGTCCTTCAACTATCTCGTTTATATTTTTAAAAAAGAAAGGGCCATGCAAAACTACTGCCGAGCATCCCTTTTCTTTTGCATAATTTGCAAGCTCAATGGATTTTTGGTGGCATGTCGCGCCTGTTCCCGGAGTTATATCAACTCTTCCCTTTGCGGCATCAACAACTATATCTATTAAATATTTTCTTTCATCCATATCAAGGTGAACATATTCACCACATGAGGAAACCGGAAATATTCCGTCTACTCCCTTTTCTATTAAAAAATTAACCAGTTTTACTACCTCTTCTTCTGCAATTCTACCCTTGTCATCAAAGGGGGTCAGCATTGCAGCAATTACGCCTTCCGGAACATGCATTTCTTTACTCCTGTTAATTTAATCTTATTATTAATAAATTTTGTGAAAAATTTATAAACTGCTGATAAACAATTTTTATAGAAAATTTCAAATTTAAAAATTAATTATAAACCTCTTAAGAAATATTTGAAATTCTAATTTATTTAAGTTTATCTTTGAAACTTCTTATATAAGAAGCCAGAATTGGGGAGGTATATCCGTTATTTAATCCGAAATTATATATTAAGTCCGTAAACCCGCCAAGTCATGGCAATTTTGCCGATTTTAAATAACGGGTTGATAATGTCAAAATTTATATCGGCAAGCTGCGAACCGGAGGCATGTTTCATACCTATCGCCATCGCGGCTTTTGCAGTTTTATAATACAGTTTTGAATCTATGCCAGTCTTTCTGTACTTTTCATCAACGCCTAAAATCAGGACTCGCATGCCGTCAAATTTTTTAGTTTTAAGTCTTTTTTTGATTTCACTGAAGATGCACAGATCTCTTCTGAGATCTCTTATATTAAATAAATTATTTGAAGGCAGGCGGAAATTTTTATTATCATATTTCTCAATGACCTCGTTTATATTTGGAATACTGACCGAAATACCTACAGGAACTCCGTCTTTTTCAACCACAAATATCAATTGCTCGAGCGCAATTGTTTTGATTCCAAGTGCGAGGATATCAAATTCTTCTTTGGTCATTTCGGTAAATTGAGGATGGTGCCCTTTACCCCAGATAGGATTATACAAGTCTTTAATTGTTTTTATTTCGTTTTTTACATTTTTAAAGTTTATATTTCTGATACTAAAACCATTCAGTCTTTCATTTCTTGTTGTGCCATTCATCTTTTCCATCAGATTTTCTATTTTGCTCATGTATGCAGTAGAGAGCAGAGCATCAGTATTCATGCTGAACCAGTCATTTTCCTTTTTAAAACCATATTTTTCAAAAAATTCCTTGTAATAAGGAGCGTTATATGGCTCCATGAAATAAGGTTTTTTGTCAA
>JAMCVO010000080.1:0-289 GCA_023475715.1 Actinomycetota bacterium | reverse complement strand
ATCCATCAACAAGCAGACCTATTTCGCCGTTTGCATTAAATTTTGCAGGCCCTGTTATTTTTGTGCATCCGTTTTTTTTCAGATAATTTATACCGGTTTCAAATAAAGACTGGGCTACATCATAATCTTCAACAGATTCAAAAAGTCCAAGCCATCCGACTTTTTCATCATGTGTCTTGTTATAATTAAAATCAATAAATGCCATAATCCTTCCTGAAGGCACATTGTCAATATCGGCTGTGAAAAATTTTATCTTCGTATGGTTAAAAAACGGATTTTTTGTAAAGAT
>JAMCVO010000138.1 GCA_023475715.1 Actinomycetota bacterium | reverse complement strand
ATTGATCCTTATAAAATTTTTTAAGAATATTATTATGCTCAATTGTTGTATTATCACCTATTATTGACAGCTCCTCAATTTTAACGTTATCTCCAACTTTTACATTTTTGGACAAAATTGAATTTCTTATAATGCAATTCTTGCCAATATGACAGCCTTCAAAAATTATGCTTTCCGAAATACTGCTCCCTGCAGAAATTATACAATTATTTCCTATTACCGTAAGCGGCAAAATCCTTGCATCTTTTTCCAGAACTGTCTTATCTCCAATAACAATTGGACCCATTGCAAGATTTTCCTTGCTGAATTTAGCCCCTTCACCAACATAGATATTTGGTAAAACTTTCTTATAAGGGAATTTGAAGTCAATTTTTCTGTCAAGTATGTCTATGTGAGCAGTAAGATATTTTTCAGGCGTTCCAACATCCAGCCAATATGCATTGGAAACAAAGCCATATATTTTGTAGCCTAATTTTAAAGCTTTCGGGAAAAGTCCTCTTTCAAAAGAATAGTTTTCATTTGGCGGCACGTGGCCAAGCAGGTGCGGTTCAATTATATATGTACCGGCATTTATAAGATTTGTATTAATTTCTTCAAAACTTGGCTTTTCCAGAAATTCTTTAACCTTGCTATTCCTGTCAATAGGAACAAGCCCATAGGCCGTGGGGTCTTCTACCGGTGTAAGGGCAATAGTTATATCTGCTTTTTTTGCTTTGTGAAAAGCTATCATATTTTTAAGGTTTAGAGAGGTTAAAATATCACCATTAAAAACCATGAAAGCATTGTTATCCAGATATTTCTCAACATTTTTGATTGCCCCGCAGGTACCAAGTGGTTCTGCCTCTGTAATATATGTAAGCTTAACATCTACCTTATCTCCATCCCCAAAATAATTTTTAAAAACTTCCGGAAGAAAGCAGGTCGACAGAATTATTTCTTTTAAACCATAACCTTTGAGCCATAAAATAAAATTTTCCATAAAAGGCTTATTGACAAGCGGCAGCATTGGTTTAGGATTTAAATATGTCAGAGGGCGCATTCTCGTCCCCTTACCTCCTGCAAGTATAACTGCTTTCATTTTTTAACTCCTTTCTCTCCACCAGTTCAAAGTATCCAATAATGATTGGCCAATATTATATTCAGGTTTCCAGCCTGTGTGTGATATGAGTTTGGCATTATTGCCATAAATTGTTTCACGATCAATCGGACGAAGCTTATTTTTATCCTGCCTGATTCTAATGTCCGGTACAGCACTATAAGAAACCAATATTTCTAAAAGGTCAGAAATTTTACTTTTCCGGCCTGAACATACATTATATACTTCGTCAAATTTACCCTTGTTTAAAATGCTCGTGTAAGCTCTCACAACATCTCTGACATCCAGAAAGTCTCTATATACGTTCAAATTCCCGACAAAAATGACAGGGTCTTTTCCCATTTTTTCTATTTCTGCAATTTGCTTTGCAAAATCAGATATTACAAATCTTTCAGATTGACCGGGACCTGTATGGTTAAATGACCTGGTAATAAAGACCGGCAGTTTAAAAACTTTTTGATAGGTAGTGCAAAAAAAATCAAGTGCAGCCTTGCTTATCGCATAAGGATTTGATGGATAAATTTTTTGGTCCTCTTTAATACCTTTTTCATCGTAGTCTGACTCTCCATATTCTTCAGCGGTACAGGCTACAAGAATCTTGCTGCAGCCCCCGCAGTGCTTTTTTACACTTTCTAAAATGTTTATGCCGCTAAATACATTCACTTCAAAAGTTTCCCTTGGATTTTCCCAGGAAAAATCAACGGAACTCTGAGCTGCCAGATGAAATATCTGGTCAGGTTTGAAACCCTTAATTAAGTTCTCAACTTTTTCTTTATCTTTTAAATCTGCTTCAATTATTCTTAATCTCTCTTTGCCTTCAGTAAAACTTTCGACTTCAAAATTTTTAAAGTTTACATCAACCCCTAGAATTTCCGCAGAATCATATTGAGAAATCTCATTGCAGTTTAACAAATATCTTAGCAGGTGTTTTCCCACAAAGCCAGCAATGCCTGTTATTAGAATTTTCAAAAAAATCTCCTATATCTAAAAACACAATCTGATTTTTATATTTTAATATAAATAATTTATTAAAAGAATAAAAAAGGGTATTTAAAAAAATTTTTAATGAAAGTTAAAAAAATTCTCAAGCCAAGAACGACTACAAGCAATGGAATTAACAATATTTTCCAGCTTTTCCTGTAATTTTTCCAGAAAAAATAAAATATGCTCTTTTGCATTCTGACACTTGAGGCAACTTTGCCGGTATTTGTGCTTCCTCCAACATGATGTAAAATTTCCGTATGCGGATAATAAAATACTTTCCAGTCCTTTTTCCACATTTGGAAGCAAAGATCTACATCTTCCACATACATAAAATAATTTTCATCCATAAGTCCTGTGCGCAGTAGTGCCTGGCGTCTGACAAGCATGCATGAACCGGAAACCCAGTCAACTTCGAAAGGCTTTTCCCTGCTTATATCTGCAAGCTTGTATTTTCTGGAAACAGGATTATCAGGAGCTATATTTGCCAGTATGGAATGAAGGCCTGCATCTATAATTGATGGAAATTTCCGGCAGGAATACTGTATCGAACCATCGCTGTTTATTATTTTAGGTCCGACTATTCCGGCGTCAGCCATGCTTTCTATAAAATCCAGCAACTCATCAAGGGAATTATCGTACACCTGACAGTCGCTGTTAAGCAGTAAAATAAATTCAGAGTCTGTTGATTTTATCGCCATGTTATTCGCAGCGGCAAACCCGACATTTGAGGCGTTGGTAATCAATTCAACTCCAGGGTATTTTTTTCTTACAAGTTCCTGTGAGTTATCTGTTGAGTTATTATCAACAACAATTATTCCATAATTTTGTCCCGGAGGATATTTAAAAATTGAATCGAGACATTCTTCCAGCAGGCTGGAGTTATTATAACTAACTATTATTATGCTTAATTTGAATGTCTTTTTATTTTCCATTGTTCCAATAATGTAAAATATCTATCAAAAAAAGTAAAATTACAACAAATATTTTTAAAAACTATTCCATGAAGATTTTGCAGAGGTTCGAAAAATAACCGTGTGTGCATGATGGCAGCAGTTAAACATGAGGCGGCTGCAAGTTATGCAGCCGCCCATTAAATTTAAAGATATTAAATTTATAAAAAATTATACCTTTTTAGTATGTTCTGCAGCTTCTATCATTTTTTTGGCAATTCGAAGCTCTGTTTTTCTTCTGATCTCTTCGGTATAAACTCTTATTTCACCTACCAGCTTGTTATATCTAGTAATATATATTGTATCGCCCAGATTTTTGGTAAGATACTCAGTAAGATTTACCCTCAGGTCATTTGTGTCTATTCTTTTAATTTCATCTTCCATTAATATCACCTCACAATATTTCATAAAATAGTATTATAAAACATTTCTAATAAAATATTAATAAAAAAATAATATTTTTTTATGGCCTATTAATTTATAATTATTGTATCATATATAATTAAAAAAATCTATTATAAAAATATCAAAATTAAAATTTAAGTTAAATTCAAGTTTTTCTATAGAAAAGCCCATAAATATAACCTGAAAGTTTCGCTAAATCTATATAAATTAAAAGAAATGGTATAAAGAATATAGCAATTGTTTTACTTAAAATTTTCTTCATGCAGCCATATTTTTTCAAAACAATATATGGACTTATTTTTGGGTTATCCCATATATAATTTATTCTACTGTATGGTTTAAAAGAATAAGCCGTAAAAAGAACAATTAAAATTAAGAGAAACCACGGAGACAAAACCACAGACAAAACAATAATTGCAGCAAGAACCATAAATGAAAAGAATCTTATAAGATGCCTGTAGAGATACATTTTTCCTAAAGCATCCCCTTTGGCATACCTGAAAAATTGTTTGAAAATTTTGGCCAGGTTATCTCTCATTTTCCAATAAACTACAGCTTCAGGGTTGTAGTCTATTTCATAACCTTTGGATCTCAGGTTAAAATTAAATTTCATATCTTCACCATAATCCATAGTTTCGGGATATCCTCCAACTTCAAGCCACGCATTTTTCTTAAAACTCAGGTTTCTTGAAGACGGCATATATTTTTCTTTTTTTATTTCCTCTTTTTTAGGCATAATCGAAGCTGCCAGGCAAGATTGCAGAAAATTTTTGGCTATTGCATAATTATATCCACTAACTATATTAAGCTCTCTGCGGGACTGGAAAGGCTTGGTTATCTGCAAAAACCAGTCTTTATCAAGGATGCAGCCGGAATCGCTCACACAAATGGTCTCGCCTGAAGTATTTTTTATTGCAAAATTCCTGCCTTCGGATATCCTTACCCCTTTTATCTGAAATATTTTTATCTTTATGCTGCTGGAATTCTTATCAGAATTAACAATTCCGTCAGGAGCATCAAACATAATATTGCCGCTGAGCTTAAAATCAAAATCTTTAGCCTTTCCCAGAAAATAATTACTCAGGATATCCACAGTATTATCTGTTGAGCCACCATCAACAATGACGATTTCTTCCGGGAGAGCACTCTGTTCAAAAAGGCTGTCAAGAAAAGCAGATATGTCTTTTTCTTCATTGAGAATAGTTATAATAAAACTTACATTTTTTAAAATCATTTTATTTTTATTTTTTACAAAAGTATTCTTAAAAAACTGTTTAAGCTTAAATTTTCCTGCTAAAATAAAGTCTGAAAGTTCGTGTCTCGCAGGATATTCTATCCTTGTATATTCTATTTTTAAATTTAAAAATAGAAATTATAGAAAATACCAGCAGTCTGTTCATCACTCCAAGGAAAAACAAACAGCTCTCAAGTAAAGCATGTGAAAGAGAATAATTTTTTAAGAAATAAAGCCTTCTGCTCTTCCAGATCTGGGAATTTCTTAATGCTTTATTGTCGGAAGCGACTGCACCATCGTTATGCTTTATGGAATATTGACTGAAATAATAATTTTTAAACCCGGCTCTCGAAAGCCTCAGACAAATATCTGCATCCTCACTGTACATGAAGTAATCTTCATCAAAGCCGCCAATCTTTTCAAATACTTCTTTTTTAATAAGCATAAAAGCTCCCGAAAGCCAGTCAACTTTTCTTATGTTTTCATGATCCCAATATGATAAAAAATAGGACCCAAAAATTTTTGAGCGGGAAAATACTTTATAAAGAAAATAGCTTTCATAGAACTGCCTTGCAAGTGTCGGAAAATT
>JAMCVO010000597.1 GCA_023475715.1 Actinomycetota bacterium | reverse complement strand
AACACGAGGACATGGAATTAAAATAATGGTAAGGGGTTCATTGCCATGAATGAAAATAACGTTTTTCTTAAATTTAAAAGCATCAGAAAAATTTTCCGCTACTGTATGTAAAAAAAATCATCAATAAGTTTTTGGATATTTTTTTATGTAATTTATTGAAATTTATATTTTTTTATGTTATATTTCACTAAATTTATATAAAATTACTTTAAATTTATAAAGTTTTATACACACTTTATATATAATTTCTAAAAATTAAAATAAAGGGTATCAATGCTATGAATGAAAATAATGTTCTCATCAGATTAAAAAATATCAGGAAAATTTTCCCCGGTGTAGTTGCCCTTGAAGATGTTGACTTTGATGTTAAATACGGGGAAGTTCATGCATTAGTTGGAGAAAATGGAGCAGGTAAAAGTACCTTAATCAAGATTTTGGGAGGAGCTTATCAGCCTGATGGCGGAGAAATTATCATAGAAGGAAAGCCGGTTACAATCTCCAGTACGTTTATAGCTCAGCATTTGAAGATAGCTGTAATTTATCAGGAATTCAATCTCGTTCCGGATTTATCCGTAGCTGAAAATATTTATATAGGCCGTGAACCAAGGATAGGGAAGTCGTTTGTTAATTGGAAAAAAATAAATAGTGAAGCTTCGGAAATTTTAAAAAAACTGGATATTGACATAAGTCCGCGAAGATTTATTTCAGATTTATCCGTAGCTGAAAAACAGATGGTTGAAATAGCCAAGTCTCTGTCAATGGATGCAAAACTTATTATTATGGATGAACCTACTGCAACCTTAACTGAAAAAGAAGTTGTCAAACTATTTGCAATAATAGAGGAATTACGTAAAAAAGGTGTTTCAATCATTTATATTTCGCACAGGTTGGATGAAGCTTTTAAATTATCGGACAGGATTACGGTTTTAAGAGATGGCAAAAAAATTGAAACCAAAAATACTAAGGATACCAATCAGGATGAGATAGTCTCATTGATGGTTGGAAAGATAGTTAAAGACTATTTTGCTGGAAAAAAGGAAAGAACAGATAAAGACGAAGTCATTATGGAAGTCAGGAATTATAATATTTCAGACAGCATATTTGATGTCAGTTTTAAGCTTCATAAAGGTGAAATTCTCGGATTTGCCGGTGTTCTTGGTTCAGGCATACACCACCTTTTCAGGTCGCAAAAAAGGTTAACGCAAAAAACTAGCGGCGAAGTATATTTTGAAGGAGAAAAAGTTGATATCAAAAGTCCTTCTGAAGCGATAAAACTTGGCATTGGATATGTTACCGAGGACAGGAAAGGTGAAGGACTTTTATATGATATGTCGGTGCTGCAGAATCTTTCTATCGTGATTATTAAGGCGTTAACCTTTTTTAAGGGATTATTCATAAAGAAGAAAGAAGAATTAAAGGTATTTAATGAAATGGCTAAAGAGCTTGATATCAAATATGCAAATTTAAATCAAAGAATTATTTATCTGAGCGGAGGAAATCAGCAAAAAGTAATCATTGGCCGTACTCTTGTTAGTGAATGCAAGGTTTTAATTCTTTTGGAACCGACAAGAGGGATTGATGTTGGTGCGAAAGCTGAAATTCATAAAATAATGGTTGGACTTGCAAATAAAGGTATTTCAATAATAATGGCTTCTTCAGAACTTCCCGAGCTGGTAAATTTGACGGACAGATGTCTCGTTCTTTATAAAGGCAAGATGGCTGCAGAATTTAACAGGGAAAATATGGATGAGGAGAAACTCGTTGCAGCAGAGATCGGCAAATTTAGTTATTCAAATAATTAATTGGCAGTAATAATTGGTTCATATAGTTGAATTTTAATATGTAATATAAAAAGATTATCTTAAAGGATTTATAAGATGGTAAAATTTCTAAAATTATATGAGAAGATAGGAATATTTATACTGATAATTGCTGCCAGCATTTTTCTTGCAGCTGTCAGCCCTAATTTCAGAAATTTGGATACTATTTTAAGTATTATCCAGCAAGGGTGTTATGGGGCAATTATAGCTTTTGGCATGACGTTTGCGATAACCAGCGGAGGTTTTGATCTTTCAGTAGAGGCAGTAATGGGACTTACAAGCGTTATTATTGCAATGCTGATCCCAAGTCTCGGATTTGCCGGATCAATAATAATTGCAATTCTGGCAAGCTGTTTTGTGGGTCTTATTAATGGTGTTTTGATTACCAGGATGAGTATAAGCCCGCTGATTGCCACACTGGCAATGCAGGTAATCCTGAGGGGTGCTTCGTTATTGATTACAAACGGAAGGCAGGTTGTAATTTCTCAAAAATCATTTATGTTAATAGGGGCTACAAAATTATTTGGTATACCAACCCCCATATTATATATGGTTGTCCTTTTTATTATATTCTTTATTCTTTTAAACCAGACTTCATTTGGACGGCATGTTGCTGCTTCAGGTTCAAATGAACAGGCTGCGAAAATGTCAGGATTAAACGTAACATTTATAAAAACAATTGTTTATATATTGGTGGCATTTTCCGCAAGTATTGTAGGTATTATCAGAACTTCCCAGGCTTTAATCGGCATACCAACAATGGCACCTGGCTTTACGCTTAATGTTTTAACAATAACCATACTTGGTGGAACCAGTCTTGCTGGAGGAAGAGGAAATCTGATAGGGACTCTGTTTGCAGGTATATTTATTTCAATGATTTATTATGGTCTTAATCTGCTTAATGTCCAGATATTCTATCAGATGCTCGCGGTTGGTATTACTTTACTGTTTGCTTTGTTCATAGATGGGCTGAGGATGAGATATCTTGAAGTAGCAAAAATAAAAGGGATAAGGATTTGAAAATGGCTGATATTAAAGTTGAATTAACTACAAAACAAAAAGCGGGAAACTTTTTAAATAGTTTCGGTCTCATTGTTATTCTGATTATAATATTCGGGTTCTTTTCACTGATAATTCCGAATCTGTATTTTACATGGCCTAATTTCCGTGACATGATCCGGTTTTCAAGTTATGTCGGAATCGGAGCTATCGGTATGACTTTTTGCATAATGACTGGAAATTTCGATATTTCGGTAGGTTCAATGCTTGCCCTTGCAGGAGTATTAGGAGCTTCGGCTGCTCTGAAAATTGGTGGAATCGCAGGTGTCCTTATAACAATAGTGGTTGCAGCCTTTCTTGGATTTATAAATGGTTTATTTGTCACTAAGCTTAAAATACCGGCTTTTATTACAACTTTAGGCATGCTGTTTATTTTCAGAGCTATTGCTTATATCTATACAAACAATACACCTCAATATATTCAGGACAGGTTCTGGATATTTCTGGGCAATGGCAATTTTTTAGGACTACCCTTACCCATATACATAATGGCAATTTGTTATCTGATTGCATATCTTATGTTGAGGAAAGCTCCAATCGGAAGATATATACTGGCTGTAGGAACAAACAGCAGAGCAGCAGCTTTATCCGGAATAAATGTAGACAATGTTAAAATTTTGGTTTTTACGTTAATTGGTGTATTTGTTGGTGTTGCTGCGGTTCTTAACGGTTCGATGCTTGGTGCAGCAAATCCCGGAATGATGGGAGACGGATGGGAATTTCAGGTGATAACCGCAGTTGTACTTGGCGGAACAGCACTGGCAGGTGGAAGCGGTAGTCTGGGCGGTACGTTGCTTGCTGCATTGATAATCATATTTTTGAAAACCGGTATGAGTAATGCCCAGGTTAATAGCTATTGGCAGCAAGTAGCTACAGGTGTTGTATTGATTTTAGCAGTTTCTCTCAACAAACTGAAATTCTACCTGATTGGGCAAACTCAGTAATGTTAAATAGGCTATTATTGATTTCAAATTTTTTAATTTAAATGATTGTTTTTAATAATTAGCAACAGAGTCGATAAGTGTTGCTGATTAAAGACAGCAAGAAAGAAACCAATATAAAAAAAGGGAGGTTAAAAAGTGAAGAGATATTTAAAAATTTCCGTACTTACCATCCTGGTTCTGGCTCTTGTAGTTTCATTTGCAATTGCCGGATGCAAGACCGGAACAACAGCAGGAGCTACAGCGAAAACCATGAAAGCATCAGATGTTACAATAGGCTATTCAGTCTGGACAATGGAATTTACATTTTTCCAGAATCTGGAAAAAGGTGTTAAGGATGCCTGCACAGCTTTTGGCTTTAAATATACAATGCTTGATCAGAAATCTGATGCAACCCAAATGGTTCAGGATATGAACACCCTGGTTAATCAGAAAGTCAGCGGTATTGTATCAACACCTGTTGATCCGGGTGCTATGGCTCCTGCAGTTCAGAAAGCAAGAGATGCAGGAATACCTGTAGTTTGTGCAGATATCGGTAAATCAGGTCCGGTTAACGCCCTTATTATTTCAAACAACTTTAACGGAGGGGAATTAGCTGCCGAATTTCTTGCAAAACTGCTTCCGGATAAAGCTACCGCATTCTTTGGACTGGGAAATCTGAAACCTCAATGGACATATGCAAGGCAGAGAGGTGAAGGATTTAAGGCTAAATGTGATGAGCTTGGATATACAATCAAGTCGGAAATCATTGTTCAGAATGCATCGGCTGAAGGCGGTTATGACACAATGCAGCAAATTCTTTCAGCAGCTCCGGATATTCAAGGCGCTTTCTTTACATCAGGACGAGAGGCAACAGGTGCTGCGAACTTCGTTAAATCCCAGAATAAGGATATAAAAGTCGTTGGATATAATGGCGACCCCGAAGAGTTCAATGCAATAAAAGATGGAATCCTGGCCGGTACTATTTTGCAGCAGCCTTATCTTATCGGTTACAAAGCTGTTGAAACCTTAAAAGAGATACTGGTTGATGGCAAATCTTATGAGAACGTTGAAATTCCGGCAGAAGTTCAGCTTGTAACTCCTGAAAACATGGAAGCAATAGCAAAAGATATTCTGGATAAAACCGGTAATTCGGCATTTGGTACTCAATAATTTGTGAATTGTTGTAATAGTTAGTAAGAGTCTTGTGATAAGCAAGGCTTAAATAATAAAAGAGGGCAGGTTTCTTACTTACCCTCTTTTATTATTAGCTTTTTAAAGATTATTATTAACTTCCAGCCGGATGCTGGTAAAGAATTCTGCCACCATCTGCAACAATTTCATGGCCACAGATATAGTTGGTTTCATCACTTGCAAGAAACAATGCAATATTTGCAATATCTTCGGGTTTTCCTATACGGCCTACAGGTATCTGCGCAGCAAGCATTTTGTTTGTTTCCTCATTATCAGGATATCTGTCTCTGA
>JAMCVO010000365.1 GCA_023475715.1 Actinomycetota bacterium | reverse complement strand
CAAAAACGGCAAATCTCTGCTTGGTGAAACGACAAGAGAGCTTATTAGTTTTTTTCTGACAACCAGGCTGAAGACATCAGGTTAACAGAGCTAACCTGATAAAACAATATAAGAATTACAGGAGGCAAAAATGAAATTAATTGGAAATGTTGAAATAGAAAATGTTGATAAGATAAAAAGCGGTAAAGTACGGGAAATGTTTTCATTTGAAGATAAAATTTTAATTGTGACAACAGACAGAATTTCAGCATTTGATTTCATACTTCCAACACTGATCCCATATAAAGGTGCCGTACTTAATAAGATTTCAATATTTTGGTTTAATTATTTAAAAGATATAATTAAAAATCATTTAATTGAAACCGATTTTGAAAAATTTCCTAAGATATTTAAAAAATATAAAGAAATTTTACGGGAAAGATCTGTAATAGTAAAAAAAGCAAAGATTTATCCGATTGAATGCGTTGTAAGAGGATATATAACAGGTTCAGGATGGGAAGATTACAAAATAAGCGGAAAAATTGGCAATATAGATTTGCCGCCGGGTTTAAAAATGTGCGACAAGCTGCCAGAACCAATTTTTACTCCAACAACTAAGGCCGAAGTAGGGCATGATTTATCAATAACATTACAAAAAGCTAAAAGAGTTTTTGGTTCAGATGTTATTGAATTCTTAAAAGATAAGAGTATTGAACTATATCTAAAAGCCTCCAATTATGCTTATCAGAAAGGAATAATAATAGCTGATACAAAATTTGAATTCGGTGACAGTGATGGTGGGATAATCCTTGTAGATGAAGTTTTGACACCAGATTCATCCAGGTTCTGGCCACTTGATGAATATGAGCCTGGAAGACAGCAGTTAAGCTTTGATAAGCAATATGTCAGGGACTATCTTCTCAGCACTAACTGGGATAGAAACTCAACTCCTCCGAAATTATCTGAAGAAGTAATTTTAAAAACAACTGAAAGATATATTACTGCGTATGAAAAACTGGTTGGAAAAAAATTTGATTTGAAATGAGGACTGGTGAAAATACATGTAATATTTACAAACCGTTTTGACAGCAAAGAAATAGAAGAAGTTGATTTAAAGAATTGTGTCTGTGGAGTAATAGATACAATAAGAGCGGCTTCAACAATTGCAACAATTCTTGGATGCGGTGGTAAGGAAGTAATTATTGCCGGAAACAAAAGGCAGGCATTCATATTCAAAAAGATATTTACTGATTATATTTTATGTGGCGAAGAAGGAGGGCTTCCTCCAAAGGGATTTGATTATGGTAATTCGCCACTTGAGATATCTGAACTCGATATTAAAGATAAGGGATTTATAATAATGACCACTAATGGCACGCAGTCAATTTTTAAGACAAGAGAATGTCCTGCAGTATTTATATTATCTATTTTAAATATGAATTATACGATTGATACCTTGGTTGATCATGCTTTAAAGAATAATAATGATATTGCTCTGCTTTGCTCCGGAGAAAAAGGCAAAATAGCTTACGACGATGTTTATACGGCAGGTATTGCAGTAAAGTATCTTTTGACAAAACCATTAAGATTTGAATTCAGCGACAGCGCTAAATTGGCTATGACTGCTGCATTAACAGACAGCGATGTTATAAATGCTCTTGAGAAATCCAGCAGTGCAAATTCACTAAGAAAGGTCTGTTCAGGTGAAGATATAGAATTCTGCAGCCAGTTAAATAAATTTAAAATAGCAGCAAAATTATATATTCTAAATTCAAAAAATATTAAGGCTGAAAAGACCTACAGAACATACCTGAAAAACAAAATAATAAAAACCACCTATAAAATCGACCAGTTATTTGTTGTAAGAAAATATGAAACTAATACGGTTACTTACCGCTAGGTCCAAAATAAGCAGGACCTTCAAGCATGGAAACACCCTTTGACGAGAACCAGAAATTGTTTTCTGCGATGTTGCTTCCTTCCATTACCGGATCTATCTGGATGACATATGTACCTTCATTCTTGATGTCATTTATTAAAACATCAACTGTCACAGTTTCTCCGGGTTTTACCTCCTGCGGCAATACAGTCCTGGCTGTCTGGTCATAACTGGTAAAATCAACATCCTGACCGTAGTAGTGATATCCTATCCTTACAAGATTTGGCTTGTCAGTTCTCCATGTAAAATCTGAAGTATTTGTTATTTCGATCTTTATGAAGTTATCCTTATCAGTCAGCATGTAGGAAGGAATATAACCCTTTATTTCAGCACCGATAGTTGCATTTACAAAATCGACTTCCGCTACCGTTTCTTGTGCAGTGGTGCCACTATTTGTATTTTCTTCCTTGTTAGTATCTGTCTGATTAGTGCTGACATCTGTTTTGGCAGTTGCAGTTCCACCTAATATAGAAGAGCATGAAGTTGATGAAATGATTAAAAATGCTATGATCATAAAAAATATAAAAGTAATTGTCATTACGCTTAATATTTTCGATTGTATTTTTTCTTTGTTTTTTAGTTTTAACATTTTAACCTTTCATATTAAATATTTTATAGTTTCCAGTCCCGTATATTATAAATTAGTTTTAATATTTTTTGAATAATATAAATAAAATTTATATAATGACTTAAAGCCTTATTGTATCTTTTTATTTTTTTATATTTTATAAATTTTATTTATGAGGTCATTATGAACTCTTCATTAGAAATAGTTGGACTGGTTGCTATTATATTAATTTCAGCTTTTGCCATAATCGGAATAATCGTTTCAATTCCTTTGCTGCGGCTTATAAACCGTTTTAAATTCCTGGCAGAAAAATTGAACGAAAGCATTGTTCCTATGGTTGAAAAATTAAATACTACAGTTACTAATCTAAATGCTGAAATTGGTTCAATAAGCGAATTGACACAAAGTGTAAGTTCTATTGTGGAACAACTTGAAAAAGTCGTAAGACTGGCAAGGATACTTTTAACAAATCCTCTTATAAAATTGATTAGTGCGGGTGTCGGTCTTGCCAGTGGTATAAAAAAAGCAGCAAGTGAAGAAAAAAATAATGAAAAAAATCAAGATAAGAAACAAGAATAGGAGGTAAAAATGAATTCTGAAAATAATTACGGTCACAATAGTGGTAGTGCAGGAAGTGTTGCTGCAGCTCTTTTTATCGGGTTAATTATTGGAGGGATACTGGGTATACTTTTTGCTCCAAAATCAGGAAAGGAAATCAGAAAAGAGCTTTTGGAAAAAAGTGGAAAAATAATAGAGAAAGGTAAAGAAAGTCTCGGGGATGTAGTGGAAAAAACAAAGGATTTAGCTCAAGTTGGAAAACAGAAAATAGAAGAGTTAAAAATAGCAGGAGAAGAAATATGGGAAAAGGGCAAAAAAAAAGTAGAAGATACAGCAAAGAAAATTAAAATTGTAGTAAATGAAAGTAAAACCAAGGCTAAAGAAGCTGAAGATTATTTATCTTAAGTAGCACTTTAAAATGATTAATAAGACCCTTACAAAGAAAATTTTAAACATACTGTTGAAAACAGGTGGAAGTTTCTCTGAAGTTTTTGCACAAAAAAAAGAAGTTAATAATATAAAGTTAGAAGATGGTAAAATTGAGAATTCAAGCAGTGGATTTGAATTAGGTTGTGGTCTTCGCTTAATTTATAAAGACAGCACTTTTTATGCTTATGTAGACTCACTCCAGCAGGACATCTTATTAAATGCTGCACGGATATTAAGCTCCGCCGTGAATGAAACCTCTGAAAATAAGCTTCTAAACCTAAATGAAATTTATAATTCTTATATTGCACCAATAAAAAAACATCCTTCAGATATAAGTCAGGACAAGAAGAAGGAAGTCTTGTTAAGTGTGGATAGCTTTGCCCGAAACTACAGTCATTATATTATTCAGGTTTCTTCAAATCTTTCGGATATGGAAGAAGAAATTTATATTGCTAATTCGGAAGGCATCATATGTCATGACAATAACACCAAAGTAATGCTTTCTGCTAACGTGGTTGCACAGCAAAAAAAAGAAATTAGAACCGGATACAAGTCACTTGCCAGAACCAGTGGTTATGAAGTTTTTGAAATTGAAAAACCGACCGTTGTTTCAGGGGAAGCCGCAAGAATTGCCATAAAAATGCTTGAAGCGGTAAATGCTCCGTCTGGTTCTCAACAGGTTGTCATAGGTCCTGCATTTGGCGGAGTTATTTTTCATGAGGCATGCGGCCATGGATTAGAAGCAGATGCTATATTAAAAGATGCATCTGTTTTTAAGGATAAAATTGGCAAAAAAATTGCAAACAGCATTGTTACTGCAATTGATAATCCAGCCATGCCTTATCATTGGGGTTCATATGCTTTTGATGGGGAAGGTTTCCCATCACAAGAAAATATATTAATAAAAGATGGAATACTTAAAAATTATATTTTTGATTACAAAACTGCAAAGAAAATGAACAAAAAACAAACAAGCAATGGCAGAAGGCAGTCGTATAGGGATATACCGATACCGAGGATGAGCAATACTTACCTGGCGCAAGGCAAAGAAGCTCATGGTAATATTTTAAAATCAGTAAAAAAGGGAATATATGCAAAAGAATTTTCAGGAGGACAGGTTGACCCTGCTGTCGGTGATTTTGTTTTCGGAATAAGTGAAGGATATATAATTGAAGATGGGGAGATAACTTATCCAATAAAAGGAGCCACATTAATTGGAAATGGTCCAGAAGTATTAAACAAGATAGAAGCAATTGGCAGCGATCTTGATTTTGCTCCGGGTTTTTGCGGAAAGGGAGGCCAGGCCATTTCAAACGAAGTCGGGCAACCAACAATACTCGTAAGTGAAATAACTGTTGGCGGTACAGATATTAAAATATAAAAAGATAATAAATTAATGGAAAATTATGGTTAAAGGGAAAAATGGAAAAAGTCTTGTGCAATTTTGCAAAGATGCTTCCCTAAAAATAAAAAAATTAGAAGTAGATGAATTTGAAATTTACGGTTCAAGTTCAACGCACAATGAATTGGAACTTTTTAATGGTCAGATAGATAATTTATCATTTGCAGAAACAAAAGGTATTGGAATAAGAATTTTTAAAGATAAAAGAGTGGGATATTCGTATACTTCAATACTTGATGAACATAATATAGAAAAATGCATTGACAGGGCTTTTTCGAATTCAATTATTACTTTTCAAGATGAATTTAATTATTTACCGTTAGAAAGTGAGTTTAAAAATAACGAAGGTATTATAGATAAAAAAATATTGTATTCAAAAGATTTTTTTAATTTCGATATAAAACAAAAAATACAAGAT
>JAMCVO010000100.1 GCA_023475715.1 Actinomycetota bacterium | reverse complement strand
GAAAAAGTCAGGCTGCTTAGAAATTACGGTTTTGAAGATAGATATAAAAGCGTCATAAGAGGTTTTAACAGCCGCCTTGATGAAATACAGGCAGCTCTTCTTGATTTTAAATTAACAAAGCTTGATGAATGGAACTTAAGAAGAAAGCAGATTGCCAAAAGATATATAAACGAATTGAGCGGACTTCCGATAATACTTCCGTCATATCTGCCTGAAAATATACATGTATTTCATCTCTATATCATAAGAGTTGCCCAAAGAGATAAATTTATGAAGTTTCTGTTAAATGAAGGAATCAATACAATTATACATTATCCAATTCCGATGCATTTACAGCCAGCTTATAAATTTCTTGGCTATAAAAAAGAAGACCTTCCGGTTACAGAAAAACTTTCAGAAGAGATATTATCTATCCCGATTTATCCTGAACTTGAAGATGCTGAGGTTGATTATGTCATTGCTATCATCAAAAAATTTTACAATTGATTTATTCAATTTACATATAAATATATATGTGTTATTTTTTACGGTGATAAAATATAACCAGAATATTTTATAAAAAATAATAATATTTCTAATAAAAATATTATCTTGTATGCAGATAAGGAGAAGGCTTTGACATTAATTCATGGTGTGAAAACAAAAAAACTGAAAGTTGTTGCAGATGAGCGAGGCCGTCTTATGGAAATGCTGAGAACTGATGATGAGCTCTTCATAAAATTTGGCCAGGCATACATGACAACTGCTTATCCCGGGGTAGTTAAAGGATGGCATTATCATAAATTACAAACAGATTCATTCATAGTTGTAAAGGGGATGATGAAGGTCGTTCTTTATGACAGCCGCAAGGATTCCGGAACTTATGGAGAAATTAATGAATTTTTTATGGGAGAGCATAATCCAATCCTTCTTCAAATACCGCAATATGTTTATCATGGCTTTAAATGCATAAGCCAGGATGAGGCAATCTGCATCAACATACCAACTGAAACCTACAAATATAAGGAACCTGATGAATACAGGGTTGAACCACACAGCAAGGAAATTCCTTACGACTGGTCAAGAAAGGACGGATAGGACGGATAAAAGTTCTAACTGCAATTAATAAAAAAATAAAAATAATATAATAATCTACAAATAATCATATTTTAAAACAAAGACTTTATAGAAAATTTGGAGGAAACTTGGAAGACAGAAAATTCAGAACGATATTGGTTACGGGTGGAGCTGGTTTTATAGGAAGCAATTTTATTCATTACATGGTTAAAAAATATCCTGAGTATAATATTATTAATCTTGATAAACTGACCTACGCAGGAAACCTTGAAAATCTTAAATCTGTTGAAAATAAGTCTAATTACAGGTTTATCAGAGGAGATATTGCAGATACAAAAATAGTAGGGGAAATATTTAACGGAAACAAGATTGATGCAGTGGTTAATTTTGCAGCAGAATCCCATGTTGACAGGTCAATTGATGACCCGGGAGTTTTTATACAAACAGATATATACGGCACATACGTACTTCTTGAGGCTGTCAAGAAATACAAAAGCGAATTATTTTTACAGATAAGCACAGATGAAGTATATGGTTCAATCTTAAACGGTTCATTTAAGGAAGATGACCCACTTCTTCCAAACAGCCCATATTCTGCGTCAAAAGCAGGAGCTGAAATGATAGTTCGCTCATTTTATAAAACCTACGGCACACCGGTTTTAATAACCAGAACCTCCAACAATTTTGGTCCATATCAATTTCCTGAAAAAGTCATACCATTATTTGTTACCAATTTAATTGATGATATAAAAGTTCCTCTCTACGGTGACGGGCTCAATGTGAGGGACTGGATATATGTGGAGGATAATTGCAGGGCATTAGATATAGTCCTCCATAAAGGCATAACAGGTGAAATATACAATATTGGCGGGGGAAATGAGAAGCCCAATATCTGGATAACAAAAAAGCTAATTGAACTTACCGGCAAATCTGAATCAATGATTGAACCTGTTGCTGACAGGCTTGGACATGACAGGCGATATTCCATAGACTGTTCAAAAATTCAAAGGGAGTTTGGCTGGACATGCGAATATGATTTTGAACAGGCGCTTGAAAAAACTGTTAACTGGTATATAAATAATGAAGAATGGTGGAGACCGCTTAAAGAAAGGATTATTAAAAAGTGAAAGTTTGTGTAATCGGAACAGGTTATGTCGGATTGGTAACAGGAGTTTGTCTTGCAGAAATTGGCCACAATGTGATTTGTGTTGATAATATTGACGGCAAGATAGAAAAGCTTAAAAACGGAATCAGCCCCATATATGAACCTGGACTTGAAAGATTTATTGATAAAAACCTTAAATCCAAAAAAATCATTTTTACTACCGATATAAAATATGGAGTTGAAAATAGCGAAATAGTATTTATATCTGTGGGAACACCTTCACTTGATAATGGTCAGGCTGATTTAAGTTATGTTGAAGCGGTTGCAGCAGATGTTGGAAAATATATAAATGGTGAAAAAATAATAGTTAATAAAAGCACTGTTCCTATTGGTTCAGGAGACTGGGTTTCAATGATTGTTTCTGAGAGTATTGAAAAAAATAATCCCAAAAAGGATATAAAATTTAGTGTGGTATCAAATCCCGAATTTTTAAGGGAAGGCAGTGCAATTGGAGATACATTTTTCCCTGACAGAATAGTGATAGGATCGTCATCGAAAAAAGCCATTGATAAAATGCTGGAACTTTACAGGCCTATTATTGAACAAACCTTTGACTGGCCGCAGGATTTGTCAAGGGTGCTTCCAAAGGGACAAAAAATTCCGGTAGTGGTTTCTGATTTAACCAGTGCTGAGATGATAAAGTATGCTGCAAATTCATTTCTTGCAACTAAAATTTCTTATATTAATGAAATTGCAAATATTTGTGAGAAAGTTGGGGCAGATGTTTTAAAGGTTGCGGAAGGCATAGGACTTGACAGCAGGATTGGACCTAAATTTTTAAATGCAGGGATAGGATGGGGCGGTTCCTGTTTTCCAAAAGATGTTTCAGCCCTTGCCTATATAGCAAATGAATATGGAATGACTCCTCAAATACTGAATTCAATCATAAGTGTAAACAGGGAACAAAGGCTTAAAATAGTTAAGAAAGTTCAGGATGAGTTAAAAATAGTAAAAGGCAAAACAATTGCAGTATTGGGAATTGCTTTTAAACCTGATACGGATGATACCCGTGAAGCTCCTGCAATTTCCATTATGAACAGTTTGATAAATTTAGGGGCTAAAATAAAAGCTTATGATCCGATTGTTAAAGAGCGGCCGCAAAATCTTAACGAGAGAGTTTATTTAAGTAAAGATGTTTATGACGCAATAAAAGATTCTGATCTGGTTATTCTTGCAACAGAATGGAATGAATTTAAAAACCTTGATTATCAAAGAATTAAGAGCCTGATGGCGCATAATATTATAATTGACGGACGTAATTTGTTTGATAAGAACAAACTTGAAGATTTAGACTTTAAATATATTGGGATAGGAAGATAATTAAATTTTGTGGAATAGAAAGATGTTTCTAATTTGAAAATACGTGAGATAATAAAGATAATAAAAGAAGACGGCTGGTATATTGTTGCTCAGAAGGGCAGTCATAAACAGTTTAAACATCCTATGAAACCTGGAAGGGTGACGATAGCTGGTAATCCTGGAGATTATATAGCACCTGGAACTCTAAACAGTATCCTGAAGCAAGCCGGATTAAAAAAGGAGGGAGAGTAAATTGAAGTATTTGGTTGTTATTGAAAAAGCTAACGACAATTATTCTGCATATCTGCCTGACATTTCAGGATGTATTGCGACCGGAAAAACTGTTGAAGAAACCAAAAAGAATATCACAGAAGCCCTGTCTATGCATTTGGAAGGACTGGAAAAAGATGGATTACCATCGCCTAGGCCTAAAGCAAAAGCAGATTATGTTACAACACATTAGGAAAGAATAATTTTAAAACTGAAATGACAGACCCAAAGAAAATAGCTCTGGTAACGGGTGGTGCAGGTTTTATAGGCAGCCACATCTGCGATTATCTTCTTGATAAGAATTTTAAAGTCATATGTATGGATAATCTTATTACAGGTTCTCTTCAAAATATTGAACATATAAGAACCGGTGATTTTGATTTTATTAATCACAATATCACAGATGAAATAATCGTCAACTGTGGAATTGATTATATATTTCATTTCGCATCTCCTGCAAGCCCCATAGATTATTTGCAGCTTCCTATTCAAACACTAAAGGTTGGTGCTCTTGGAACTCATAATGTTTTGGGACTCACAAAAGCAAAAAGAGCAAAGATGATACTCGCATCAACTTCTGAAGTATATGGAGATCCAAAAGTTCATCCGCAAACAGAGGAATACTGGGGTAATGTAAATCCGGTAGGTCCCAGGGGAGTATATGATGAAGCAAAAAGATTTGCGGAAGCTATAACTATGGCATACAACAGGCAGCAGGGGGTAGATACCTATATAGTGCGGATTTTCAATACTTATGGTCAAAGAATGAGAAAAAATGATGGACGTGCTATTCCTGCATTTATAAGCCAGGCACTTGAAAATAAGGAAATTACAGTTTTTGGTAAAGGCTTGCAGACAAGGAGTTTTTGCTATGTTTCTGATTTAGTTGAAGGAATCTTTAAACTGATAAATTCTGATTATCATTTTCCTGTAAATATCGGCAATCCTGATGAAATGACAATATTGGAACTGGCAGAAAAAATTAAGAAGATAATTAGCAGTAAAAGTAAAATTGTTTTTCATGAACTTCCAGTAGACGACCCTTTAGTTAGGCGTCCAGATATTTTTAAAGCAAAAAAAATTCTTAATTGGAAACCTGAAGTCAGCTTAGATGAAGGTTTGCAAAAAACTATTGAATGGTTTAAGTTAGAGTAACCATTTCCAGAGCGGAATAAACTTAATCTTCTTTTCTTTAATTATTTCTTCTTTTTCTTGATCATAGGTAATTATAGTTAGATTATTGCACTCTAACTGCTTACTTCCACTTATCAGTGACCTGATTTCTCTTTCCCTGGTTTCCAAATCATCAAGATTATAACAAACTTGGATAAGTTCTTTAATCTTTAAACCTTCTCTAATAACAAAATCTACTTCACCGTCAGCAGGCTCATTATAAAAATAAAATTCTTTACCTTCCCTTTTAAGCTGAAGAAAAACAATATTTTCCATAAGTTTTCCCAAATTTTGTGAAAATTGAAAAGAAATTGAGTTTATTAAGCCGGCT
>JAMCVO010000301.1:1874-5298 GCA_023475715.1 Actinomycetota bacterium | reverse complement strand
TTTCAGGAGTTTCCAATGAATATTGCAGGCGGATACCCGGGGTCAAGAAGAAGTGCGCAATCATAGGCAAGTTTAGCATCCTCAAAATTCTTAACTTCAGCAAAACAATTGCCCAGATTTGCAAAATATGAAGGATTTCGATTATTCAAATCTGCAGCTTTTGAAAAACAATAAGCGGCATCATTATAATTTTTCATATTCATGTAACAGATTCCAAGTCTGTTATACACACTGTCATTCTCCTTAAAAGATAGATGGGCAAGCAGATTTCTTGCAGCTTCCTGAAAGTTTCCCAGTTTAAACAAAGCTTCCGAATTCAAAAACAGCAGTTCCGGCAAAGGTTTGCCGCCCATATAGCCTGGTTCACTTTCCAGCAGAATGTTTGCTTCCCTTAACTGTCCCGAATTGATAAGTATTTCCGCAAGCCCCAGGTAGGATTGAGTGCATTTATTGTTCAGATTTATTGCTTTTTTAAAATATGCGGCAGACTTCTCTGCCTTGGAAACCTTTGCCTTTATAAATCCTGCATTCTGATATATCTCCCAGTCATTATCAGTGTCATCTGAATCGATCTTTAAGGCTTTATCGATATAATCTTCAGCAATATCGAATCGATCATTTAAAAATACACTCATCGAATATTTTTTTAATGCCTCTTTATGTGAAGGGCCAAAAGTTTTAATCTCCTTAAAAAATTCAGCATACCATTTACATGCTTCTTTATGGTCACCTTTTGCATAAAAAATTTCCGCTATGTTGTTTTTCAACAGTACGGGGCTCAGACCGCTGCTGTCTGTCGAAATATTATATTTTTTATAACAATTCAGGGTTTCCATAAGTACCCGAACCGCAGAATCATATCTGTTAAATAAAAGTAAGATATTGACAAGCTGCTGAGCCTGTACTATACCGAATAAAATTTCCCGGTCAGATGCCAGCATCTCTTCTATCTTGTTTATTTCACCTTTCATTTTATAAGCAACTGCAAGATTTATAATAATCATGGGGGATTTTTTCTCAAACACGTAAGCTTCTTCAAGATAATAAATCGCACTATCATAGTCAGCTTTTTTAAGATATGTTATGCCCAGGCCATTATAGGTTTTCCAGCTGCTTACTCCGCTGTCTAAAACACCTCCAAGCAATATCTCTTCTTTTGCTTCAAGAGCATTCTTAAAATTTTCAATTGCTTTTTCAAATTTATTAAGGTAATAATAAGCATTAGCCAGATTAAAATATGCTTCTTTAAAGTTAGGTATGATTTTAAGTGCTTCTTTTGCCTCCCGCGCAGCCTGCTTATATTCACCAAGACTTGCATAGCATGAAGACTTAAAAGAATAGCAGAAAGGAAGATAGGCTACCTGTTTTCCTGCCAGCTTTTTAATTGTCAGATCGAAATATTTTATTGCATTTCTATGATCCTGAGTAGAAAAAAGGTTAACTCCCATATTGTAGTAATTGAACGGATTATCAGGATTTGCCTCTATTGCTTTTAAAAGAAGGTTGTAATTTCTTTCATTTTTTTTCCTGTCGTTAACAGCTTTTTCCGTGTACCCCGTATGCCACAAAACTATCGGGCACACATCTCTTTCATATTCAGCTTCATCTTCAAGAATAAGCTGTTCATGTATAAAATCTTTAAATTTAAATCCCGATCTGTTATTAAAAAGCCTGACCATATAATGCTCGGTATAAATATTCTCATTGTTTACAGAAAGCAGGCTTTTAATTTTAACGTAATAAGCTTTTGGTTTGCTTATGACTGCAAGGTTTTGTAAAAAAATCTTAGCGGAATTGTCCAAATATTCGTCTGCGTCAAGATATAATATCCAATCTGATTTAACATCTTTTATTGAAAGATTTCTGGCTCCGGAAAAATTACCATCCCATGTCATACTCTTAACTGTGGCACCGAATGTTTTGGCAACTTCTACCGTATGATCGGTGGATCCCGTGTCAATTATTATTATTTCATCAGCAATTTTTTTAAGGCTGGACAGACAAACAGGAAGATTTTTTTCTTCATTTTTTACTATCATACAGACAGCCACAGTTGCTTTTTTATTTTCGATTTGTATCAGAAACCGTTCCAGATAAGTGTAATCCGATGCGATTTTATGCCTTATATTAAATTTCTTATTTTTTTCAAATGCAGATTTGATAATTTCCATATTCCTTTTTACCGTTTCATCAGAGCTTGAAAGGCTTACTGCTTTATTTATAAAAAGAAGAGCAATACGGTATTCCTTTGCCCTGTAAAGACAGGTGGCAATAAGATTAATAAACTCATCATCATTCGGATTAAGCACAAGATATCCATATATGGTTTTTATGGCCAAATCAGTTCTGTCCCTGGCTATATAATAATTACATATATTTTTTACCTCATTTTTAATATCGGAATCCTTAATTGATAATGAGCCTGCGACAACTGAGAATCTTTTGATTTCTTTTTTAAAAAGTTTAACAAAGCTTGATTTCATCTGATTAAAAGTATTGTCCCAATTGAATTTCTGCAATCCTTCAAATTCCTATTTCTGCCTGATATTTTCATATGCGGATTCTGCTTTGACTTTTGCTTCTTCATAATTGTCATATACATGCATCATTTTCCTTTTAAGGTCAGCTGTATCGGGTTCTGACCAGAACGGATAATCTACGGTTTCAATATCGCCGATTTTTTTTTCCGTGATTTTTTCAATTGTATTCGCTATAAGAAATGCATTTGAAGGATTGCAGAAATCCATGCAGGCGCCATGATTTGTAACTATAACAGGAATACCGCATGCCATGGCTTCAGCAACCGGAAGCCCGAAACCTTCTGCCCTATAAGGATGAACGAGGCAGTCACAGGCATTATAAAGAGATGCCATCTCATTTTCGTTTCTGTATTCATCCTGTATGTACAAAACTTCCGCAAGCTCATGGCCGGATGCAAATTTTTTTATTTCTTCAGATAATGTCTGATTTGCATAAGCACTGTTTGTACAGATATCCTTTATCACCAGGCAGACATCATCTTTTGCAGTAAAAGCTGAAAAATAGGAATTCAACAGAATATCGATGCCTTTCCTGTGTATTGTCCCTCCGACAAACAGGAATTTAAATTTCTTATTTGTATCAAGTTCAGCTTTTTCAACGTTTCTGTTAAAAACTGCGGTATCGATATAAGGATGTATTACGGAAATTTTATCGGGGTTGATACCGGAACTGATATAAGTATCTTTTAAATAATTGGAATAAACCCATACATCATCAACCATGTCATTAAATGGAGAAATCCACTCCCGGGGCAGCGAACCGAATTCCCATGGCTGCATCATGATAAAATAACCCGTTGCAGGCGGATTAAATCCCGGCGGCCACCTGTGATAAATATAAAAATCAAGGTCACTGCCGGCATGATTGCCACCGGAAATCATCT
>JAMCVO010000301.1:0-1864 GCA_023475715.1 Actinomycetota bacterium | reverse complement strand
TTTGTTTTAAGAATAAACTCCACGTGTTGTTCACCTGTGATTTTTTTTGCAATATTCCTGTTTAGGTGCGCGATGCTGGACACAGTAAGAATATCTCCTTCAAGCATTATCTTTATTTTTTTCATGATAATATCTCTTTCTTATAGTCCTTTATTTTGACTGAAAATCTTGCAGAACTTAAAAGAAACTGTGTATTCAGCGAGGAGTCTGCAGGTATGTAGAAACTTGCTGATGCCACAAGCCTGTCAATATCGGCAGATGTCAGGACTTCATCCAAAATAAGGATGTCCGGTATGCTTTCTTCAGCATATTCCAGGTTTTTGACAATATTTGAAAGTTCCGCAAAAACCGTAGAAGCTTTCCCGGGATTGGTATAGATCATTAACATACTGTCAGGTTTCGAGAGATTATTTTCAACATAGGACTTAAAAGTACCCTTAAAATCTGAGACTTTATGGCTGTCTATAAAGACAATGCCTTTTGAATCTTTTAAGTTTTCAATATTTAACGAATCTTTCCTTACTAAATTAAAATGCTGGAAATTCAGATTCTTTTTAACAGGAAACCTTTTGATCTTTAAAAGAACGTCTCTGAGATATTCCGGTAATTTCTCATCGCCGGTGCTGTTTTCTTTGTCTATATAAGCCAGGTTTTCCCGGCAAAAACCATTTTTCAGTAAAAGTTCCAGCATGCCCCGATTATTTACAATAATAAGATCTGCCCGGTTGCTTAAGATATTTATGGTCATGGCAAAACAGTTTAATTTACCGGTATCTGCATAAAAAATATCGGTTACAGGATTCCGGCCATTAATAAAAACAATATTATGGAAGCAGCTTACCGATATTTTCATCAGTTCATCGTCCGGATCAAGTTCGGGATTTAGATTATCTATAAATTTAAGGACAAATATATTATTAAACCTGCAGACAGATTCATCAAAAATGCATGGACTGCAGGATTTTCCATTGCTTAAAATCTCAAAGCTGAAAAAATCCGACTTATTTAAATCCTCACAGGCATTTTCTTTGTTAAAAAAATTATTTAAATTCTTTACATCATTTTCTTTTATGATCAGTTTGAAAATTTTTTTATCCAAATCCTTTAATGATTCCAGCTCAAAAATAAATTTTTTTGCAATTTTTCCAGTGTTGAAATAAATACGCATTTTTTCACGGGCTTTTCTGGCCTTCTCCTTTGCACAAATCCGGTTTTCATAAACAAATCTCATAAGATACATCAGATGCTCACATGAAGGTTCTGCCCATTTTTTTCCGGAAGCATCAGGGTATTCGATTATTCCCTGTTCAGGGACAGGTTCGAGTTTGTAGTCAATTAAAAAAGAATTTGAATCATTCATAAAATCGGTATTTCCGCCATATCCTGTACCAATCACGGAAACACCTGAGGCCATTGCTTCCATATAAGGCCTGCCCCAGCCTTCCCCTCTTGACGGCAGGACAAAACAATCGCATGAGCTGTAAAGTCCCGGCATTTCATCCTGACTCAGAATTTTTTCCAGGATGATTATGCCAGGTATATTTTCAGAATGTTTTTTTGTTTTTTTCTTTATGGTCTCATATATTATTTCCTTTATTTTTCCAATCGGCATGCCAAGATAAGAAAATGTTTTTATAAAAAGACATACATCTTCCTGACGGTCAAACTCTTTAACATATGCTTCAATCAGAACATCCCACCCCTTTTTTAAAACCCAGTCAAATACAGAGAGAAATTTAAAACAGCTTCTATTTCTAGTACCGGTAAAAAGCGTCAGCGGCTTGATATCGTCATTAAACCTTTCAATATCGACAGCATCAGGTAAAACAGATACCTTTTCGCATGAAATACCGGAATCAATAAA
>JAMCVO010000146.1:2879-5343 GCA_023475715.1 Actinomycetota bacterium | reverse complement strand
GGTCCGCCCCATCCATTAGTATATCTAGTTACTTCGTCTGAAAAAAATTCTGCAATCTCCTTAGCTAAATTATCTATTTCATCTATGTCGTTTCCATATTTTGGAATTTTATTTCTTATTTTTTGTCTGAGATCTTCATAACCTTCATAATTATTTTTTACTATTTCAGCTAATTCTTCTAATGTTATTTCTTTTTCTTCATATACGATTTTTTCTATTGTATAAAGTGAATCAGCTATATTAGCAATAGAGGATATCTGAAAATCTGTTTCTTTATATCTCGCTCCACCATCTTTTATATCCTTACCTAAATCTATACAGTCATCAACGAATGTAGATATAAATGGATTATAAGCAACCCTGGTCTTTAAGACATTTGAAACAGCTATTAAAATATAATACCTAAGTTCAGCTTTATAACCATCTTTGAATTCCTCAAATGTTTTATATTTACTAAGAGTACCCATATTTATACCTGTATACTTATTATCTATAATAGGCTTCCTTCTAGTGTCCTTATCAATTGGATTTTGACCTTCAAATAACAACCACTCAAGGGGCCTTAAAAGATCGATATTACCACATTGCCGGTAACTTGTTTTGCCTCCAATTATTATTTCCCAGCAACCAGTACCGCAATAATCAGCAATATCTTGCTCCGAATATATTTTTACTTTCCTAAGACCTTGTTTAATATTCTCATCCCAATCTATTACAGGAATACCATTCCCTATGGAAACCAAATCTATTACTTCGTCCCATATTTTTTCATCTGAATCTTCACTAAGTCTGACATGAACATGTGGGTCAATAAGCCCAAGGCTCTTTATGGCAAGAAGTATAATTGAAGTTAATTCATTATCACCAGTTTCAGTCATATTTCCTTGTTTTGTTCCCCCTAGAGTAATTGTTTGACCTGTATCACCCTTAAGCCACTCAAACCGATTATTTGGCCTATCTACTTCATGATTAATTTTTATTAAGAAACATTCAATTATTTCAAGTGCTTCTTCCGCTGTAATTCTACCGTTTTCTAAGTCTCTCTTATATAGAGGATAAAGAACTTGGTCTATCCTTTCTAACGAAACAAGACATATTGCCTCTATCCATAGAAGCGAATGTATGAAATACATTAATTGAATAGCTTGGGAAAAAGTCATGGGAGGATTTTTAATTATATTACTAATATTTTTCTTCATTATAGCTAATTCTTTTCTTCTTTTATCCGGGATTTTTTCTTCTTTTAATTCTATATCGATAAGAGTTGAATATCTTTCAATATGATTTTGTGCCCCTTCTACTACTATTTTTACAGATTTATAATAGTTTATCTGTTCATTGTTTAGATTATCTTCTTTTAACCTTATGTCCGCAAAGTCCCAGTACCACTGTAACCCATTTTCAATAATCCTATTATAATTAGGTGGATTTGTATCAGAAACCTTATCTCCAATTTCATCTACACTTTCATTGTATACATTATTAAAAATAGGATCATAAATATTATTGTTTGATATTTTTGAATCTCTTATCTCTTTTTTTGTATGATATTCTGGTAAATTAAATATAGTTCTTCCACCCACTATTAGTTCTTCTTGCTGAATATAAATAGGCATATTCTCTACTGCTTTTTTAAAAGCAAGAGCTTTTCTCATATTAAGAGGAAGATTTTCGGTGTTTTGATCTAAAATAGTACCATTAAATTTATCTAATCTATATTTATGATGAGAGTTAGCAAGAAGCATTTTTTTTAAATTTTCAATTCTCGTATTCATTATTGCGATCACCTTCTATTTTAAACTATAATTACTTATACTTTTAAAAGATCTATATCTTTCCAAAAACAAAATTCTTCAACATAATCAGAAATGTTTTTACCTGCTACTTGAAAATGATGTGAAAGATGATTACTGACTATATAATAACCAAGTTTCTCACTAGGTATGTTAAACTTTATTCTTATTGGATTTCCGCCAATAAAAGGTTCAGTTTCTTCAGTTTTGCCATCAGCAGTAAAGAATTTATAATTTTGAGTTTTCCAGTCTTCTGTTAGCTGGCTCATATTCATATCACCATACTCTGGAATAAAGTCTGCACATACACCTTGAGCATTCCCTTTATCACCACAAAGTATTGGACTATTAGTGTATGTCACTTTATTACAATTTGCTATAGAAGGTGCGCCAGCGCCACAATGCCACACCAGCATAGAATTATTAGGTTCTCTTATTGACATTATATCTACCTGTAAAGGTTTTTTACCACTTATAAGATAAGAAATCTGCATAGTTAAGGTAGTCAGGACATCTCCCTCGCAACCGCTGATATATCCTTTTTCTGTTAATACAGAATTAATACCACAAGGACAAGCTCCTAATATAAAAATAGTTTCAGGAACACATTTCATAGTATATGAACTTATATCATTTTCATCTGCATATTTTTCTAATGCTAAATATGCTCT
>JAMCVO010000146.1:0-2869 GCA_023475715.1 Actinomycetota bacterium | reverse complement strand
AGATTTTCTTTTTTATAATAGCTTTTGACAAAATCGGAAACTTTCCTATCATTAATATCTTTCTCCAATAGACTTAACATTCCAAAATCCAAAAATGTAACTCTTGCATCAAATTTTCTCATAAGAAGATCCTCTGAATATATAGCCCCATAATATCCGGGAGTTTTATCTCCTATAAGACATATTTTCCATTCCTTTAACTTATTTATAGCATCAATTGCTTTCAATGTTTTTTCTAATTTGTCTTTGAACTGTTCCTCCCCTGGGTTCCCAAATAAAAATTTGGCTTTTATATCTGTAAGATAGCACATATTTATATTCCATTGACCTCCACAGAATGAAGCATAACGTGCTTCATAAGGAGGTTTATATAAATTAGCAGGCTCTGGGATAGAAGCTACTATCACAGGAACTTTCAACTTCTTAATTATCTTATATAAGGATTCTCCCCCAACTATATTCAAGTTATGTATAAAAAGTACATCTATCTTTTCTTCCATGAATAATTTTTCTGATTCTTCCCAATCCCTGGAAACATTTACAGGCTCTCCAATATAAGATACTTCTAAGCCTACTCCCTTAAATAATTCTAAAGTATCACTTATTATGTTGATTGTGCTCTGCCAATCAAAAACTTCACCAAACACCCCACCACCTTTGGTAATAAGCGGTAAATATCCTATTTTCATCTTTTCACCTTGTAAAATTATTAAATTTATAAAATTATTTGAAGTACATAAAAAAAATATAAAAATAAAAATAATTATTTTTGGATATTTAATATATTTCCAGGATTTTCAGAAATTAGAATGTTAATATGCTCATCTGAAAAACCTTTTTTTCTCATTAAAGGTATAATATTTTTTAAAATATGCGCATAACCATAACCACCATAGTTAACAAGCTCCATTTTTAAACACCTGTCTGTTGAAACTAATATTTTTTTTATGTAATCTTCTTTAATATTGATTAATTCCCAAATTGCATTTATTCTCTCGATATCTGTTGCAGCAATATAATATTCATTGTCATAAACTTGCCCAAAATCCTTTCCAAACATATCAAATTCAACAAATGAACCTTGATCTAATATTTTTTTATAATAATCAATATTAATCTTTCCATCTATATGACATATGACAACTTTTTTTAAATTGACTCCACTTTCTTTTAAAATATCTATAATTTCCAAACCATTTTCAGACCAGGGCCATGTGTGAATAAATATAGCAACTCCTGTTTCAATTTGTGCAAATGCGGATGCTCTAAGCACTTTTTTTTCATCAAATAAAATTTCTTTGCTTGTCCCTATTTCTCCAATAACTCCAGCACGAATACCAGTTTCACCAATACCTTCCTTAATTTCTTTTATCATCATTTTAGATAATTCCGATTCGTTTTTTTGTTCGACATATTCAGGATGTAAACTATCTAAATAATGTCCAGTACATGTTATTATATTTAATCCGGTAATTCTGGAAATGTTTTTCAGTGCAACCGGATCCCGCCCCATATATTCATTTGTTAAATCAACTATAGTATCTCCACCAAATTTTTTGAATTCCAATATCTCTTCTATCGCTAAATTAACATCTGATAATATCAAATTATCCAAAATTGCCAAAGCATTAAATCTTAACTCACCTAAATTAGACATAGCTACTTTCTGCTTGAATAAATTCATTTTTGATACTTCTTTAACTTCTGAATGAATATATGTACTACCAGAATTCAGTAAAATATGCTCGTGTGTGCTAACTACTCCTAAATATTTTTCATCAATTTCTCCAACTACCGTTTCAACCGACATCTTTTATTCCTTTCATGAAATAAGTTTTTTTGAACTTCTAAAACATTATTTGATCTATTTAATATGTAAATAAATTTTAAAATGTTAAAATCAACTTTCAAAGATTTAAATATTTATATAATTCATTGAAATTCATATAAACTGGTGACAATTCTTTCTGTATATTTAATAAGCAACTTTTAAGTAACCTGAGTTTTTTATAATCTATGTTACCATCCATTAGTTGAATTTCATTTGGATGAATATCCCAACAAATAATTTTAATCCCATATTTTTTTGATTTCTTAGAAATATTATCAATTACATCAATGTTTTTTAATTGACGTCCATTTAATATTTTTTGTTGTGCATTTAATAAAGTATCTTCTCCAATAGAACAAGCTGCTACTGGAATATGAGTAAAAAACCCGCTTTTAGAATTATAATCCATCCAGTTATATTCATCATGCTTCCAAGGTTCAGCATTTATCGGAATATTTTCATTATCAAGAATATGACCTTCCAGGTCTTTTAGATATACTCCAGGTACTACATCTGATAAAATATTAATTCCTAATTTTTTTATTATTGAATAAAGATATTGATCTTGAAAATAACATCCAAATCTATGAATTGTTACTTTTGAATTTATTACTTTTTCCAATGAATCTTTTGTTAGTTTCATTATTTCATAAGCTTTACTTCTTAGTTCTTCATCTGTTAACGCAACTTTTTGATAAACTGTTCCAACATGAGTATGGAGCGCAATATTATCTCCTCTTTTAACCATAATTTTTATCAAATCGCTAAAATGTTTTGTCCAACCCGTATCTCTTTCATTTAGAAACCATGTAATTTTACCTTCCAGATTTAATTCACTAAATAATTCCAGATAGCATTCAACTGCTTTTTTATATTGAGAATAACAATTTTTTTCATCATAAATCCATTTCATATCTTTCATAATAGAAAACCTGGAATTTTTATAAGTATCTCCAGGATCTCCATCAACTGTTGGTAAAACAATATAATCATTCTTCATAAACAGATTCTCTTTCTAATTATTTAATTTTTTGCATT
>JAMCVO010000207.1 GCA_023475715.1 Actinomycetota bacterium | reverse complement strand
TTCTGAAGTCGAAAGTGGGACTTCCGCTAAGATTTCACCAGTTGATGGATTTTCTACATTTATATAACCCTCGTTCTCTGCATCAACCCACTTACCATTAATATAATTTTTTAAAATTTCCATTTTGATAGCCTCTGCCTCTCCTTAAAATATGTTCAATATTAAACTCATTTATTTATATTATTTCTATTTTTAAGTCTTAAAATTTTTCGCGATGTCTTTTATGGTACTAAAAATAACATTTTCATTCTTCAGGTATTCTATTAACTTCTTGAATTCTTCTATTGCGTATTTACCGGTATTTTTATAAGCATGCACCTTTAGTTTTAAATAACCTTCGCTGAAATTAAACCTTGTAGGCATTTCTGCAAATTCCCATGGATGCAAATAAAAACTGAGAATGACTGGTAAATTCTTAACTTTAAGATAACTTATAAAATTTTTAGTATGTTTAATCAGTGATTCAGCACCAAATAATCTAAGCAATGGCCATTGATCCAAACAGGAACTCATTATAGCATTGGGTTTTTTTGTAACATCTCCAAAATTTGGAATCTCTAAAATCTTCATGTCTCCTTTTTCTAACCAATTTTTCTTAGAAGGATGATAGGGTATTAATTGTTTCTTATCATAATTTGCCATTATATAGCTCGAGTCTGCGATATAACCCAACTCTTCCAGAACATTTATGCACTTGGTGCTGGCCCAACCTCGTGGACTTCTAAATGAAACTGGTCTTATTCCAACTGTTTTAGTGATTAATTTCGTAGCTATCTCTATCCTGTTTTTTAATTCTTCTGGAAGCAGTGGTTTGCATCCAGGAATATCATAAAAAGAATCACCATATATATCATGATACAAACCATGACAGCCAACTTCATGTCCCATATTAAAAACACTTTTAATAAGATCCGGATACAACTTAGCAGCCTCCCCAACTACAAAAAAAGTAGATTTTATTTTTTCCTTTTTTAAAATATCTAACAATACGGGGGTACCAGTAATTAAGCCACTATAACTTTGTTCCCAACCAATATTTTGTTCAGCATCAAAGCTGATTATGACTGTTATTTTGTCTTTTCCATTCATATGCAACCTGCTTAAATAGAATCAATATAACACATAAATTTCATCAGGCTCCAATTTAACTTCTAAGACTTCGTCAAGATTATCCCATAGTTTTTGGAAAGCTTTGATATAATTATCTAAAATATTGATATTGTTTGGCGGATAAATAGCATCGTATATCACGAAAGAATCCTCTAATACCTTTTTAGTTTCTATATAATCTTCTTCGTTATAGGTTACTGATAAACCTTTTCCATAAGGACACGTCCAGGGACAACCATATCCATAACCAATTCTATTCTGGAATAAATCCTGCATAGGTACCGGCCTGTTTTGCCAACGATTTGCCTGCACACCCTCCGATCTTAATGCCTTCTGTACCTTGGCTCTGAATTCCTTAGGAGAAACATCTAGACCTAATTCCTTTGGGTCAAATCTTATCCTATACAGATAATATGTAGTAGTTCTATCTTTTGGTACATAAGGTAATATCATACCTTTAAATTTACTCAGATTTTTAGTAAGATAGTTTGCATTTGTATTCCTTATTGCATTTTCTTCATCCAGACTCTTAATTTTTAACCTGACTATTGCTGAATAAATTTCATTATATCTATACATCCAGCCAATTTCAGAAGCATTATAAGGTCTCTCTACACCTTCAATAAAAAATTCCCCCAGATCTCTAACTCTTTTAGCTCGTGTCCAGAATTCTTTGTTATCCGTATTAAATAATCCACCTTCTCCACCCGGTAATACTTTGCTGCCGTTCAAACTGAATTCAGCCATATCACCCAACGCTCCGGCTTTTTTACCTTTATAAGTTGCTCCATGAGCCTGAGCACTGTCTTCAATAACTACAAGATTATATTTCCTGGCAATTGCATTTATTTCATCCATATCAGCCGGCAAACCATGTAAATGAACCGGCATTATAGCCCTGGTTTTTTCAGTAATCTTTGATTCAATTTTCTTAGGATCGATATTAAATGTTCGGGGGTCTATATCAACAAAAACAGGAACAGCATTTGTATGTAATATTGATAATGCACTAGCTACAAATGTTAGGGCTGAAGTAATTACTTCATCGCCTGCAACAATTCCGGCTCCTCTCACAGCCAAATGTAGTGCTGCAGTACCGCTGTTTGTAGCAATACAATATTTGGTTCCAATAAATTCAGCCCATTCCTTTTCAAGTGCTTTCACTTGTGGGCCAAATGCACCCCATAAAATTTTTGATTTTAATACTTTATTTACAGTATCAATTTCCTTATCAGTTATAATAGGCCACTCAATATGACTCTTTAAAATACTCTTTTTACCTCCATGTATTGCCAATTTAGGCACTTGAACCTCCTTTTTTATTTCAATAATCTTTATATTTAAATTTTAACCTTTAATGCTATATATCAAAATTATATTATGGATGGATGGTTGAACCATGCTATTGTATGCTATATTAGTATAAAAATCAATATATATATTTTCCTTAATCTTATTAAAAATTGCTCACTCTAGTTGCCTATTTTTAATATACTTCTTGTCTCATTAGAATTTTTTATCTCCAAACCAAATAAATCCATAATTTTTGCCAGCTCTTCTGTTATCTCTGCATTATCTTTAAAGCATAAATTTAATTGCAATATTATTCTGTAAAACAGCTAACAAATTATTAAATTAATTATAGATTATTATTATTTTGAGGAGAGTATATTGGCATTTATCCTATATACTCTCCTCAAAGTATTTATTACATAATTATTTCAGTTTTTGCTTTCTAAAAATTACTAAAACTACTTATTTGTTATCTGGTACAGCTGTTGGAGGATTAAAATCATTGGCAGCATCTGGGCCTTCGATTCTATATAAAGTTGATTCCAGAAATCTAGGCATAGGGATATAACCATATTTAGCATCAGTTTCACTATTGGCAGTCACAGTCATACCTTTATTTATTTTGCTTAAATACAGTTGATGGAGAGCTAATACATCCCAATAGGCTTCTACTCCAAAGTGAAAATTTAAAGCTCCGTTTATATAACCTTCAATAATTCCTTGTTTAATATCAGGTGTCCAATCCATAGTCAAAAAAGTTTTATCACCTGGTTTAAATCCAGCTTCTTTTAATGCCTTAAATACTGCTCCTCCAACCTCGGATGGCATAATAAGGTAAACTTCTACATCAGGATTAGCTGTTACATATGCTGTTGAATTTTGTTGAGCAATTTCTGCGCTAGTGCCTTCATCAATTATTGGACCAACAACCTCCACATCAGGATATTTTTTTAAATCCGCTATTATAGCATTATATCTTTCCTCCATTGGTGCACTACCAGCTATTGAACCTATACCTAATTTAAACTTCATTGGTTTTCCCTGTGCAGTCCTTATATCTACCAACCATTGTACAAACTGGTGAGCCATTTCTGTAAAATTAACCCCAGCCGTAACATCCCAAGGCCAAGATACAGGTTTTACGAGCCAACCTGCTGTAAGACCACCATCTTCATGGTATTTTGTAAGTAATTCTCCTTCGCCCAATTCAAAAGGTAATCCAAAAATTCCTGTAGGTTTTGTTGAAATACTTGTTTCCAAAGCTTTCAACATTTTATCTTGATCAAAACCTGATGGTCCAGCAAATTCAATCTTAACATTACCACCAATTACTTCAGCAGCTTTCAAAGCACCAGCAGCACCAAATCCCCAAACCGGACTTCCCCAGTAACCCCAGAAAACATAACGTTCCTGTTCTTCTGCCACAACTGATGTTTCTGCTGCCGTAGTTTCAGCTGCAGTTGTCTCTCCTGCAGTTGTCTCAGTAGCCTGTTTCTTACAACCACTTAGAGAAAACACCACTACCATTGATATGCTGATTGTTATAACTAATAACCAAATTATTATTTTTTTCATTTGTTAACCTTTCTTTAAAAATAACGTTTTTTTTTGTAAATCATTGTAGTAAAATCTATGGGAGATTTGTTATTATTTATGATTTGCCGATGTACTACCTATAACAAATCTCATTTATTTTCATAAGCCACCTCCCTTTAATAAATCTATTTTCGCCTACCTTTTACTTCTCAATCACCTCCTTTATACTGCACCGGTTATCATAGAAACTATTTTATGATGCAGCTCTTCTTTTCTTGCCTCAGCATTTGAGCAGTCCAGGTCTCCAGCACGCTCACCATGCCTTAGAACTATGACTCTATCTACTATTTTTAAAATATGGTCAATGTTGTGTGTTATTACTATTATTCCCTGGACATGCTTTATTGTCTCTTTAATTAAATCCAGTACTTTCTTAGACTCCTGGACTCCAAGTGCAGCAAGCGGCTCATCCATTATTATTACTTTTTTACCCCAGAATATTGATCTTGTTATTGCTACTGCCTGTCTTTGGCCACCTGACATTGTCTCAACCTTTTGGGACAGGTCTGGAAGATTAATTGATATGTTCTTTATTTTCACAAGAGCTTCTTTTCTCATTCTTTTAGTATCTGCAAAGGCAAGTACTTTTCCAGCACCTTTTGATACATATTCTCTTCCTACAAATATATTTTTTGTAAAGTCTAAGTTATCAAATAGGGCAAGGTCTTGATATATTGTTTCTATACCTAAGTTAAATGCATCCCTTGGCTGCTTTATGTCTGCAGGAGAACCTTCAAAGTAGATTTCACCTTTGTTTGGAACTATTGCTCCTGATAGTATTTTAATAAGGGTTGATTTGCCTGCCCCGTTATCTCCGAGCAGCCCCAGTATTTCACCGCGCTTTAGTTCAAAATCTACATTATTCAGTGCAATTACAGGCCCGTACAGCTTTGTTAGTCCCTTTGCTTCTAATATATATCCATTGCCGTTTGACAATTAAATCACTTCCTTATGTTAATATATATTATT
Source organism: Actinomycetota bacterium (assembly GCA_023475715.1). Next base: position 376 of record JAMCVO010000207.1, on the reverse strand, counting down.
AATTATTATATGTATTTATACTGGTTTTTATTTTTATTGAATAAGCTAAATTTATATCCAAATTAACTTAATAACTTTTTCAAATCGTCTAAGTTTTTAGCTTTATGGTCCTCTCTTTATAAGTCATAGTATCTATTAAAACAACAATAATTAAGATTAAGCCAATTGCTACCCGATTCCACATTATGTCTAACCTCAGAAAAACGAATGAATCATAAATCATTGCCAGAAGGACCAAACCCAAAAAAGTTCCGGTGACGGTACCTTTCCCGCCCTTTAAGCTTGCTCCGCCAATTATTACTGCAGTTATTATAATAAATGCAGAGTCTCCTCCTGTAGTTCTAAAAGAGGCCATATATCTGGATGAGGCAACGAC
>JAMCVO010000193.1:4907-5346 GCA_023475715.1 Actinomycetota bacterium | reverse complement strand
GCTGCTGTCCCGTTAATATGCAATAAAAAAGTAATCGGAAATTTAAATGTTTACTCAGGAATAGAAAATTCATTTAAAAATCAGGAAATAAAATTTTTAAAGGAAGTTGCAAATGATATTGCTATAGGTATTAAAAGTATCAGATATGAAAAAGAGTTGGAAAGAAACTATTTTAATGCTAAAAAAACTTTATATGAAATCATAAATTCAATTGCGCTTATAAGTGAAAGAAGAGATTCTTATACTGCCGGCCATCAAAAAAGAGTTGCTGTGCTGACAAGAGCAATAGCTAAGGAGATGAAGCTGGATGCAGATACGATAGAAGGAATTTATCTTATATCAATATTACATGACATAGGGAAAATGTGCATCCCTCTTTCTATACTTAGCAAACCTGCATACCTGTCTAAGGCAGAAACAATGCTAATTCAATCACACT
>JAMCVO010000193.1:0-4897 GCA_023475715.1 Actinomycetota bacterium | reverse complement strand
TTAGAGGGGATTAAATTTATGGTAAAAATTAAAAAAACAAAAGAGCTTTCAGAGGAATTTGGCATAAAAAAAGTAAACAGCATAAGTGATCTTGAAACGGAAATAATGAAGATAATGTGGACAATTGACAAGGCTTCTGTTCGGGAAGTTCATGAATTAATGTTAAAAAAGGAAATGGAGAAAAAAGATTCAGGTTTTATACCCTATACCACGGTCATGGCTACAATGGCTACACTTGCAGAAAAGGGTCTTTTAAAACAGGACAGGAGCAATAAAACATTCATTTATTCCGCTGCGATTAACAGCAGATCACTTTCAAGAAATATAATAGGTTCCGTTGCTGAAAAGCTGCTTGATAAGTCATCGAAAGAGCTTATTTATAAATTTCTATCTGCTGTTGAAGATGTTCCGGTAGAAAAAATAAATAAGTTATTGGATGAATTAAAAATAAAAAAATAACATTGAAATTTAACTGGAATACATATGTTTTTCCTGAATATAATTGCGCATTATTTTTTACCGATAATTTATGACAGTTTTGTAGCGTTAATATTAGTATTGATTTTTTTATTCATTTTCAGGATAAAAGATCCGAACATCAGAATTCTGTTTTTTTTCCTGCCCTTGATAAAGCCCTTTTTGATTATTATTGAAAAGATAGATGTAAATAAAGTTTATTTTCAATATTTTAAGAGCACTCTCGGATTCAGGTTTCCGGATCCTTCAAACATTCTTAAATTTGACCAAGGCTCTAAAACAAGCATAATTTTTGCTTCAAATGCTGACTATATAATAGGCCTTGTTATCCTGGTTGCAATACTGATTTTCTTAATAATAAGGTGGACAAATCTGGCACTTTTTTACAGAAGACTTGCATATGAAGAGAAAGTTGGAAGAAAAGAGGTACCGGATATTTATAAAATAATAGACAATTTCACAGCCAAAACAAAAACTGCTTCCCCGGATGTAAGCCTTACCCATAAAACCTATATTTCCCCTTTTATAGTGGGACTTAGAAGATTCACATTGGTTTTATCTCCAAGACTGTTTGACCGTTTAGATAAGAGTGAAAAAGAAACTCTCATACAGCATGAGTTATGTCATATTAAAAGGAAAGATAACCTGATTGGCTGGGTGGCACTTATTATCAGGGATTTGAATTTTTTTAACCCCTTTGCTTATATGGCTTATTACCTTATAAGGTCAGAGCAGGAAAAGGCATGCGATAAGTTAGTTGTAAAGTATTCAGGAAAATCGGCAGATAATGTTGCAGGGGATATTTTAAATTCAATATTAAAGTTAAAGCTTACTCTAGGTCCAAACAGCCATCTGATACCTGCTGCAAGTTCGGCATTTTCTTTTACCAGAATTTTCAGCCAGAAAAGACTGGAAAACAGGATTCATTCCATAACAAACACTGACATAAATAGAATTTACAGTAGAATATTTCCAAAGATACTCATGTTTTTACTTTTTCTATTGCTTCTTTTTATTCAAACAGTATTCACTTTTAAAATAGGTGATTTGATCTTTGTCTTAAGATAATCTTTTTCTTTACAGCAATCTATTAAAAACTTCATAGATAGATAAATAGCAAAAACTTTTCTGTTTGTAGCAAAAACTAAAAAACCCTAAAGAAGGGAGGCATGAAAATGATTCAGATAAACAAAACAAACAAGCTCTGGAACAAGGATAAGGAATTTAAAACTCTGCGCTATGATGTAAGCCCCATGTGCTGCTGGTATTGGTGTATAATTTTTGGATGGGGGTAAAAATGAATTTTTTTCCAAGCAAGTATAATTATTATTATAAACTAAATTCAAAATATTCAATCATGAATAACTTCCTGACCGGAGCTCTGGATATTATAGATAATAATACTATGGATAAATTGCCTGGAGATAAACTGGATCCGGATAAAAACCCGGACAAATACCCTCTCTCAGCTCTAATTGAGAGAGGGTATTATTATACCGATCCGGATGCGGAAGATAAGCTTTCTAAAGAATTATTTAAAAATTTTAAAGTAAAATTAAAAAACAGACCTGTTAAGTTTGTATTTTGCCCGACTTTTATTTGTAATCTGAAATGCTCCTATTGTTTTGAAAGAGATCTGGCAAAAAAACCAGATAAATTTATGAGCGATGAACTGTTTGATTATGCTTTAAGCGCCATTAAAGAAATACCAAAAAATAATGGCAGGAATGTCAGTGCAATAGAACTTTTTGGGGGCGAGCCTCTGCTTGCAAAGACAAAACAAATGGTTGGCAAGATTCTTAAATTTGCAAATGAGCAGAATATAAAGATTTCAATCATTACCAATGGTGTTATGGCAAAGGAATTCATAGATATATTAAAACCTGTAAAATCAAATATAGAAATGCTGCAGATTACGCTTGACGGCCCTGATTTTATTCATGATAAAAGAAGAAAGTTTCATTCCGGAAAAGGCAGTTTTAAAGATATAACCGAAAGCATCAATTCACTTGTTGTAAACGGGATCAATACAAATATCAGGATCAATATTGATATGGAAAACATAGAATACCTGCCTCATTTGTATGAATTTATCGATAAGATGAAATGGTTTGAATATCCTAATTTTAAGATACAACCCTCAAAAGTTACGGATCACAGCAGCCTGGAATACAGCCATCCTATGGTTCCCGATTATGTACTTCTGGAGAAATTAATCAAGATTTATGATGACTGTCCTCACCTGGAAGGTGTTCTAACATTTTATTTATTTAAACCACTCCGCCACATTCTTGATATTTTAAACGGCGCTGAAAATGTCTCACCAAGATATTTTAATTGCGAAAGCAATTTAATCGAACTGTATATATTATGCCCGGACGGTTACATTTATACATGTCCTGAATCCATAGGCATTACAAACACCGCAATAGGTAAATTTTATCCCAATCTGATTTTTTTCGAAGATCAAATAAAAATGTGGTCAGAGAGAAACATAACAAATTTAAAGGAATGTCAGGAATGCAAATTTTCACCAATCTGCGGGGGAGGCTGTCCATATTCATCAATATTGATTTATAAAGATAGCCTGCATCCTGTATGTGAAAACTATCAGGAGGTCCTTGACACCTTTTTCAAGTATAGAGGAGAAAAGATACTTCAAAAATTCCTTTCCTGATTAGGCAAAGGTGAAGCTGCAGCTATAATTTTTGCTTTGATCTCTGTTCCAACTATTTATGTTTTAGTATACAATGTGTTCAAGTGAGTGGGTTCACTCCAATTTTTATTTATACTTTCAATAAAATTTATTTAAGAAAAAATGTTAAGAAAATAGAATATGATATTAACTGAAGTAGAAAAACAAAAAATAGTAGAAATCGGCAAAAAGTATAATCTAAAACTGATTATTTTTCATGGTTCATATGCAACAGATAAGGCTAGGACGGGTAGTGACTTGGATATTGGCATTCTTGGTAAAAAATCATTAGATTTTAAAACAATTGGAAATATATATTCAGAATTAGAAGAAATCTTCGGTAATAATGACAATAGAGAACTTGATGTAAAGTCACTTCATAAAATTGACCCACTATTTCGTTATCAAGTTGCAAAGGATTCCCAGCTTATTTATGGAAGCACAATTGACTATAATGAATTTAGAGCCTATGCTTTTCGTCTGTACTGTGATTCTAAAGATTTATTAAAATTAGAAAAGCTTCTTGTATCTAAATATCAGGATTACTTAAATAAGAAATATTTAAAAAAATATGCTTGATAAAAATTTTATCACAAGAAAGATAAAGCTCATTCAGGAAGAAATTGCAAAGCTTGAGGAATTAAGCAATTACACTTTTGAAGAAATCAAAGACGATTTCATAAAAAGATATTCTGTTGAGCGTGCACTTGAAAAAATTATTATGAGAGCTATTGATATTAATCAGCATATCATTGCTGAAAATACTGTTGGTTATGAAACAATTAGAGGTTGTGAAGATACTTTTCATATTCTTACAAAATTAAATGTTTATCATGAAGCATTTTCTAAACAAATTGCGCCAAGTGCAGGTTTGAGAAACCGCCTTGTTCACGAGTATAATGATACCAAAGATGAAATAATCTATAATTCTGTAGTTGATGCGATAACTCAGTATACAGAATATTGCAATTATATTCTTAAATATATTCAGATCTAAAATTTATAAGAACTCGCTTCTCTTAGAAATCATATTTGGTCTAGAAATTCATGCAATCAGTATTTATTTAATATTCAAAAAGCCGGGTTTTATATTATTATTGTGCTAAGTCCATTATGGAGGGAAACTCTCTGTTGTCTTCTGATTTTATAAAGGTTAAAAAGATTTTAATTTGACAACCTAAATGAGATATCTTATAATACCTTAAAGTTAGTCATTATGTCATAATAACTAACTCAATATTGGTAAAATTTTATAAATATTATTAATAAAATTTATTATTTTATTATATGAAAGAACCAAATGAATAAATCCAATAAGCCAAATAAACCAAATAAATCAAATGCGGAATATAATTTTAAAGAGACTGGCAGAGTTTCTGTAGCTGAAGCAAAAAGTAACTTTTCTGAATATATTTCCCGGGTGGCTTTTGCAAATGAAAAATTGATTATTACAAAAAGGGGAAAGCCTATTGCAGGATTGGTATCTCTTGAAGACATTAAAAAATTGAAACGAGAATCAGCGTCTGGCGGTCTTAGCCAGGCTATAGGAAAATGGGAAAATTTTGATGAAATAAAATCGGAAATTAAAAAAATTTATAATAAACGTTCCAAAGAGCAGGGAAGAAATGTATCTTTTTGATACGGATACAATAACAAATATTTTAAAAAAAAGTCCTTCCAAAAAATTAATTGATAAGATTTCTAAAATTAATAGAGAGGATCAAT
>JAMCVO010000715.1 GCA_023475715.1 Actinomycetota bacterium | reverse complement strand
CTGGTAGGTGGGTTTTTTTTTATTCTTGAAAATTCAAGAGGCAGCAAAACATTTTCGATGACTGTCAGGTTAGGAATAAGATTAAAAGACTGAAATATAAAACCGATCTTTTCTCTCCTGAAAAGTATGGAACCGGTCTCGGTAAATTTGCTTACATCCTGTCCGTCAACCAATATTTTTTCGCTGCTGGGTTTTTCCAGACAGCCGATTAAATTTAGAAGTGTGGATTTCCCTGAACCGCTTTTCCCTACAACTGCTGTTATCTTGTTTTTTTTAAATGAATACGTAAAGTCGTCAAGTGCTTTTACGCTGATGTTACCCATCTTAAAATATCGGGAAACCTTATCAAGAATAATAATATCATTTGATTTTTCCATTTGTTTTCCTTCTTTTTCTGTTTTTAATTTTGTCAATTTGATTTTTTAACCCGTAAAGGTAACACTTCTGAAAAGTTATTTTAATATGAAATCTATTCAAACCTCAGAACAACTGCAGGTCTCAATCTTGATATTAAGGCAGCAGGTATGATCGTACCAAGAAGACTTGCTGTCAGAGAAAATGCACAGGAATAGAGAATTGTCCTTAAATCCATACTTATATTCCACTGACTTAGAGTTTCCAGTTTCTTTTCAATCTGCTCTGACTGTAAACCAAAAGACTGCGTTGCAGACATTGCTTCTGAACCGGAATTGTCGTTGCCCCCGGATTGAATTTCCGCCTCTTGCAGATTGGAAATCATTTCTTCCTGTGTTTTTATTTCCCGCTGCTGTACCGCTTTCAAAAATAAATTATTTATAAGAAAATTATTGGTAAATGAAATAACCAGCAATCCTATAAACAGGGCAATTATGCACATTGCCATGCTCTCTGCCAAAAACTGTCTGATAACCCACATATTGGAAGCTCCAATTGCTTTTAAAATTCCTATTTCTTTTGCCCTGCCCCGAATTGTTGTAAACATTGAAGCAAGAATAATAATAAGTGCAGCTCCGAAAGCTCCAAAAATTCCAATTCTTGAAATATTTTTTACACTCTCCAGAGCAGATACACTCGTTTGAAACCTTGAGGTATCGCCATATATTGTCAGTTTATCTTCAAGGTTCAGATTCTTGATCAAATCATTGGATTCTTCTACAATTTTTTCAACATTATCAAAGCTATCTGCAGTGAAAACAGCTTTGCTCAGAAATCCTTCTTTATCGAGAAGTTTTTGTGCAGTTGTCAGGGGTGTATAAATATCGTCAAGAGCGCTGTCAACAATCATGACATCTCCGCTCTTTTGGGCTCCGCTTATGATGGCGGTATTTTCATAAATACCCATTACTTCGAGTTCTGAACCATTTATAGTTATTGTTGACCCGACTGTAAGCTTATTTGCGTCTGAAAAATTTTTAGAAACTATGCAGACATCTTTTCTCAATTCGTGCTGGTCAAAAATTTTACCTTCAACAAGCTTTAATTTTCCATCAACAAACTCACTATATCTTGATAAATCTGAAACACCAATTAGTGAGAATTGGTCAAAGACAGGTGCACCAGCATTAACACCATCTTCATTAGTTTCCTGGATTTTAGAATATGTAGTAAAACCTTCCTGCTGCTCCATTTGTGCCTTCATTGCTGAAACAAGGTCTTCTGATTTAAAAGAACCTCTTAATGATTTAACAGTATTAATAATATTTTCCAATGAAGATATCTTATTAACCACAGATTCGGGAAAAATAAATGGATCTTCCTGATATTGTTCTGATGATTTCTTTTGACTGAAAAAATCATTAACATATTTCCATCCGACCTCAAGATTAATGCTTGTTCCAAGCTCTTCTTTGATCTCACCAATCCTGTTTGCTGCAAAAGTACTAACATTAACCATCAAAATACCGAGGATGAAGCAAATCGAAATTACAAAAACTGCTGCGGTATTTTTCCCTTTATTCCGAAAGATATTCTTTAAGGCTGCTATAATTGAAAACAATGCTGATTCCTCCTCTTATTTTTTATAAATATTTTTAATTTCTGATTATATTTCCTACCAGTAAAATTTCCTGAATTTGACTTTTATAAAAAGCTTTTGAAGATGATAATATTGAAAAATGAAAAAATTATGGAATTTTAGATTATCGATGATTTTTTAGTTATATAAATGAAAATCAAGAAAGAATTCTGATTGTCTGAAACGGAATCTTTAAAGTATTAAAGTAATGGAATTTTTATCCTGAATACAACATTTTTTACCGGACTGCTTGCAGATGAAGTTTTCGCAGTATGAAAATCTTTTAATGTAACTTCTATTTTACCATCATGATTTTCAACTATCTTTTTAATTATGGCAAGTCCCAGACCGAAACCCTTTGGGCTGCTTTTCTTCCTGGTTTTATAAAACCTCTCAAACAGAAACGGGATGTCTTTTTCATCAATTGAATCACTTTGATTTTTAATTTCGAAAATCAGGTTTTCCCTCTTTTCGTCATTGTATATATCTATAAAGATTTCACTGCCGCTTATTCCATGTTTAATTGAATTGTCTATAAGGTTAAAAACTAGCCGTTCGATCTGGTTTTTTATACCAACAATATCAGTAAAACCATTGCACTTGAAATTAATAATTATTTTTTTAGTTTGAAGAATATTTTCAAAGGTTATCAGAATCTTTTTCGTTATTATTTTAATATCTATAATTGAAAAGTCTGAAGATGCAGTATTATCAATCCATGATAATGATAAAAGGTCATCAGATATTCCGGAAAGCCTGTCGATCTCATTTTTTACCAGAATGAGGATTTCCCTGTAATCCTTGGGTTTGGGATTTTTTTCCTGCAGAATTACATCAATATTAGTTCTCATAATAGTCAGCGGTGTATTCAATTCATGTGACGCATTCTGTGTAAACTGTTTTTGCTGATCAAAAGAAGATTCTATTTTGTCCAGCATTCCGTCAAAAGTTTTGGCAAGTCTTACAACTTCGTCATCACTGCCTTTAAAATTCAGACGCTTGTGCAACTTGCTGCTGTCGATATCTTTTACAGTATTTGTGATATCATCAATAGGCTTGAGAGCCTTTTTTGTCATGAAAAGACCCCCCGAAGCAGCCACTCCAATTACAAATACTGTGCTGGAAGCAATAATTAAAAATGTTCGCTTAAGTGTATCCGTTGTAAGCAAGTTTAAAACCGGTGTAAAAGGATAAAATTTTATAACATCAGGAGGCTTGGGAAGCATTGTTCCGGTTAAAATTCCTCCATCGGGGAGAAGCCCGATTTCAAGGGAACCAGAACTTTGCGCCGCAGCAGGATTATTTATTTTATATATTTCTTCACTCTTGTTTTCTTTCTGTGCACTGGCGACAACTTGCAGTGTTCTGTAAAAATCTATCCCGCCTGTTGAGAACTGCAAATCTCTCATCTGTAGGGTGAAATACAAAGAAAAATATATCAGCAATCCATAAGCAATCAGACTGGCTGAAAGTATCGCTACGTACCATATGGTTATTTTTTTTCTGATTGAAATGCTCATTTTTTAGTTTCCTTTTTATAAAGTACACTATATTTAAATAAAATTAAGAACTGCTAAATTTTTTTTGCCCTGTAGCCCAGGCCGTATACGGTTTCTATCAAAATACCATAATCGCCAAGTTTCTTTCTTATATTTTTTATATGACTGTCAACGACATTTGTAAAAATATTAACATTTCTGTCCCATGCATGCTCAAGAATCTGGTTTCTTGTAAGAATTATACCTCTGTTTCGAATCAGATATTCAAGCATCACAAATTCTTTTTTTGAAAATACAATTTCTTCCGAGCCAATTGTTACTTTTCCTTCATCAAGATCTATTTTCAGATCAGAATATGAGAGCCAGTTTGTTTTGGTATCCTGATTCCTCCTGAAAAGTGCTCTTATTCTTGCAATAAGTTCTGAAAAATCAAATGGCTTTGTAATATAATCATCTGCACCAAGGTTAAGGCCATTGACTATGTCTTCTGTCTGCCTTCTGGCGGTCAGCATTATGATATAGGTATTATTTTTTTCATGACGTAATTTTCTGCATAATTCCTCCCCATCCATATCAGGAAGCATAAGGTCAAGCAAAATAATATCGTATTCATATTCCATGGCAAGCTCATATCCTGTTTTACCATTATATGCTGTGTCGACATAAAACCTGTGAAGCTTAAGACCTCTCGCTATGGAATTAGCAATCAATTCTTCATCTTCAATAATCAGGGCTTTCATATTTATAATAATTAGCAAACAATAATGAAAAAAATATGAAATATTATAAAAATATATATATTTTTATAATTTATAGAATGCCTTATATATTTTTCTGCTCAGCATTAAGTCAAGACCGTTTTTAAAGTCTTTAAGAGGCAATATTTCTGATATTAAAGGAGTTACGTTTATCTTTCCTGAAATAATCATTTCATATGCCCTGGCAAGTGTCTGAGGACTTGAGGAATAGGTGCTTTTTATCGTAATCTCATTTTTATAAACTTTGCCAAAATCAACGGGAATAATACTCTCCTTTTCAGCCATTCCGAATATGTCTACATTTCCTCCCATTCTTATATAAGATATTGCATCATTTATGGTATTTCTGTTGGTAACTGTAAGAATGGCAGTATCTATGCCTGTTGATGATATCTTTTTTATCTCTTCAAACAGATTAGAATCAGATGGATTTATTATGAAGTCAGCTCCGATTTTTTTTGCAAGCTCAAGACGGTTTTGATCCATGTCTATGACAACAACTTTCAATTTTTCAAGCTTTATAAGCTGAATAAAAAGTACTCCTATTGCACCTGCTCCCACTACTGAAAAAAAATCATTTTCAAGTCTCTCTATCCTGTCCATGGCTCTAATACAACATGCCAGAGGCTCTATAAAAAGAGCTTTTAATAAATCAAAACCATCAGGAAGTTTGAAAGTCGTATTATTAATGTGTTTATCAGACAGCATTATATATTGTGAAAAACCTCCCGGAACAATGTTTGTTTCCTTAAACTGTTTGCACATAGTATGGTTGCCATGCTTGCAATAATGACATTTGCCGCATGGAATATGATGTGCCGCAACTACAATATCTCCCAATTTAAACTTCTTGACATTTCTGCCTGTCTCAACAACTTTTCCGACAACTTCATGCCCGAATATATCGGGCTTCTTTAGATTTTCATCAAATATTTTTATGATATCCGAACCACAAAGCCCGCAGCAAAGCATTTCTATCAGCATCTCATTGTCGGCAACGGCTGGTTTCTCAATCTCCTCGATTCTAAAATCTTTAGCATTGTAGCAGAGCAGCGCTTTCAATATATATTGCCTCCCATAATCATATTATTTTCCTGGAGA
>JAMCVO010000240.1:23258-24245 GCA_023475715.1 Actinomycetota bacterium | reverse complement strand
CTCCTGTGGGCATAATTGATACAGCAGATAGAAAGAATCGCAAAATACTCGTTCTGGGCATGAGCCCGCTTCCGTTTGAAAATGACAGAAAAGTTTATGGAACAGGTATAAGAACCTGGCAGTTCCTGGAGCCCCTCATTCGGAATGGTCATAAAATATGCGCCTGCAATTATGCAATTCCTTCTGCTTACCCTGAAGATTTCAAGTCTTTATACGAGGAGAATTTTATTGTTAAAAAAAACAGGGGTTCCTCCTATGAATTTGATTATAATATCTTAAAAAAAGATGACTTTGAAAACACCCATGTTTTAAAAGAAATATTCTTAAAATTTGAACCCGAGGCCGTCGTTGGGTGCAGTTTTTACCCTTCTTTTATTGCTGCAAAACTAATGCATTTTGCAAGCTGCCAGTTGAAAACAATTCCTTTCTGGGCGGATCTTTTTGGACATGTTATGGCTGAAGCTCAGGCAAGAGCCTTCATGGATAATGATGACGGATGCCTGTATCATTACTGGCACAGTGAATACAATATAATCACAATTGCAGATATATTTTCCTCTGTATCTGACAGGCAGGCATATGCACTGGTTGGAGAACTAGGGGCTGCCGGGAGGTTGAATAAATATACATCCGGTTATGATTTTGTAAATACTATTCCATGCGGCATGCCTGCTGAAAAATTTGTTCACAAAAAAAATGTAATCAGGGGCAGGCATGGTATATCTGATGACGATTTTGTTGTCCTCTGGACTGGCGGATATAATACCTGGACCGATGTAGATACTTTATTTGAAGGACTGGTTTTATCGATGGAGAAAAATCCGAAGATAAAGTTTGTTTCCACCGGAGGAGAGATTCCCGAACAGGATTTAAAAACTTACCCGCGGTTTCTTTCCATGATAGAGCACTGTCAGTTCGCCAGTAACTTCATGATGAATGGATGGGTTGCAGGCGAAGATGTACCTAATTATTTTTTTGAAGCAGACA
>JAMCVO010000240.1:0-23248 GCA_023475715.1 Actinomycetota bacterium | reverse complement strand
GCGGATATAATACCTGTTCCATAAACTTTTCTGTCATTTTCAAACGGAAGCGGGCTCATGCCCAGAACGAGTATTTTGCGATTCTTTCTATCTGCTGTTTTAGCCAATTTTATATTTATAGGCTGCTAAGTTTGATTTAAGACTTGTTTTATTATATATTTACTGAACTAAAAAAATCAATAAATTGTGAAATTGTAAGAATCTATGGGAATCAAGCTTAAATGAGGACAATTACCATAATACTAATCATCTTGTTTGCATTTGTAAGTATTTTCTTTGGAGTCATTCTTATCAGGAAAGCTCTAAATGCAAAAGAAACTGCTCCTGTGGGCATAATTGATACAGGCACTGAAGAAACTTCGGCTGCTGCAACATCATCAGTGGCAAGTGCTTCAGAATCAACAGTTGAAGAAACAAGCGCCGAAACCACACCGGAAACCTTAAGCGAAAATATAGAAAAAATAGAAATATACTTAGATGGAAATAAGGAAAGCGGTATATTTCTTGGCAATGCCGACATTGGTCTTCCCTCAAGCGATGCTGTTTTGATTTATGGGGAAGAATTTACAAATTTTGGATTTGACCTTAAAAACCAGGAGAGAAAATTCATCTTTGAACCTGCAACCCCGCATTCACTTTATATTTATTTATTTATTCCCGCATATGGATGGGAATATGTTAAAAAAGAATTCACCGTACCAGGAGATCCCGTAACTTCCGACAGCATAAGAATGTCTGTAGACAGCATATCAGACAATGAAACTATTACCATAGACAAGCTGAAGGAAGTAAGGGTTTCGGGATGGGCAGCTGACCTTAGCGTAGGTGAAAATACCGGGATTAATAAGGTAGAAGTTTTTCTGGATGGCCCAAGAAATTTTGGCAAGCTTTTAGGCCAGGCTCAATACGGGCTTGAAAGGGTAGATGTTGGCAATGCACTCGGAAATACAAATTATAATCTCAGCGGATACTCACTTAGTTTTGATGCAAGCTCGCTTGAACAAGGGTCATCTCATAAAATTTATGTTTATGCTTATTCACCAAATGGGACTCATCAATACCTTACAAGAAATATCATAATTGAAGGCTCCGGTAAAGAATCAAATTCAATCGTTTCTGCAGATGTAGCTACAGGCCTGGAAAGTATTGAAGTAAAAGGCTGGGCAATAAACAAGAATTTTATAGAAAAAGGAATCCCACGGTCAACCGATATTGAATATGCAGTAAAAAAAATAGTCTTTGTTTCAAATAAGAGCGGAAATGAGGATATCTTCAGCATGAATCTTGACGGATCTGAATTAACCCAGCTTACAAATGATCCGGGAAGTGACCAGTATCCTTCAGCTTCACCGGACGGTAAAAAAATTGCCTACTCTGCAACCGTTGGCGGTACGTGGCAGATTGTAGTTATGAACTGGGATGGTTCCGGAAAACAGCAAATTACCTCTGGCCCATACCGGCATGGTTTCCCAACCTGGTCTTTTGATGGAAAATATATATTCCTGGAAATTTTTATTGATGATAACTGGGAAATTTACAGGATGGGCAGCGATGGCAACAATTTGAAAAGACTGACAAACAACCCGGGAATAGATGATTGGCATCCGGCAGCTCATCCTTTTGAATACAAAGTCATTTATGAATCGGGACCTTCAGGAAGAGAAGATATCTTCATAATTGATGCAAATGGTGGAAATATGCAAAAAATAACAAAATCCGATAGAAGATACAGGGTTCCAAAATTCTTAATTGACGGCAGTAAAATAATATTCATGGGTTTTGACGATAATAATCTGCCTCAAGTTTTTATGATAGACACCAATGGAGAAAATCTTGTACAGATAACAAATTCACCGGGAGGTGCAGGAATACCAAGCTCTTCACCGGACAATAAATTTATTGCTTATAACGGGCGACCGGATGGCAGTGAGGATATATTTATAATGAATCTGGATGGTTCAGGTCAAGCTCAGCTTACCAGTATACCTGGTGATGACTGGGGTCCTGTATTTCTTTACCAGGTAAAAGAATAAAAAATTCGCAAGTGCGCGCCTATTTAAAACATCCGGGGCGTTCTTTCAATCCAGTAAGTCATTTCATGCTTCAGCTTTTTCTTAAAGGAAAGTCTTACCGAAACTCCTATTGCAAAACCAAACCATATCGCCCAGATTATCTGTCTTGAGAAGAAGTAAAAGGCTGCCTCACTTATCTGCCTGCTCGAATTAAAAAGCTTTACTATAAAGAAATTAGTGACTTGCCCCGGAGAAAGAATCAGAAAAATAAAAGGCAGGATTCCTACAATTAAAAGCATCCTGTAGTCAAAAAAACTTTTCTCAATTCTTAACCGTAAAAGCATTGCAACTATCAAGCCGATAAGGAATCCGACTATTACCAGATCCAGGATTTTTAAAAAGCTAAGCCAGCCGCCGGCCACATTTACATTGCCAAAAAGTCCCATGATGTTCTCATAATAGGCATATACAAGCAGATAAAGCATTGTGTTAATAAAAGCTATTGCAATTAAAAAAATTCTCATAAATAAAAAATTAAAATTATATTTTAAGAAATTACAGACATCGGTTACCGGCAATTATGAATAACCAACTTAATTTTATATCATAAAGCAGCCAATAATAAAAGCTTAACCGAATTTTGTTAGCATCTAAAATTTCGTGATAAAAAATAAATTGATAAGCCAGGATGGGTATTGAGAAAACCATTTGAAGGCTTAAGCGGGCATGGTTCCTCCTCCAGGAGGAGAGCTAAGCCTGAAACTGAGCTGGCTTTTACTCGCAGGGGAAAAGCCTGCGTGTTTTTGAAATACCCATCATGGCCCTTAAAATTTTCCTTTATTGCTATCACGAAATTTTAGATGCTTCCCCGAATTTTTATTGTATTCCCATCAAATTCGTGTAATCGCTGGTCGGTGTAGTGCTGTAGAAAGGAATTCTCTTAATTGCATATATGTTTATTGATCTTACATCTTCAACTCCACCTTTATACCTGATAGCCCCGCGATATCCTAACTGTGGCAGCAAACCGATAGCACGACTTGAAAAATTGTCAAAAGGCCATGCGATAAATGGAACAGGTTTCTTTAGATGAGATTCAATATCCTGTTTGGATTGAGCCAGCTCAAATAAAACTTCTTCATCTGAAAGATCTCCGATGAGTCTGTGTGACACAGTATGTGACATAAACTCTATTCCATACCTGCTCATTGCACTAACTTCGGGCCATATAAGCATTGGCCTTACAGGAATGCCCGATTTGCCAATGTCAAATTCATTGAGCCTTCTATCCGCATCCGAATTCCCGATAAGGCCGGTAGCCAGGAATACAGTCATTTTGAATCCATATTTCTGCAGTATGGGAAAAGCATAGTTATAGATACTTTGATAACCATCATCAGATGTTAATATTACAGGTTTTTCGGGTAATCTTTTGCCTTTATCCAGATAATTCAGCAAATCCATAAAAGTAATGGTTTTAAAACCAAGAGCTTTCAATGTCCCGCATAAATAATCAAACTCGCCTGTGCTGAGCTCGTAAAATCCGCTTGGTGCAGCCTCAATGCCGTGAAGAGCAACAATTGGTATCTGGTTTCTTGTAAATGGTCTTTCACCTGAAACTAAAACTTTGGAATTTGCAGTTGAGAAAGTGGATATTTCATCTGATGCAATATCCAAACGGAGGGTTGCATAAGTATCTTTAATTATACCTTCGATTATTCTTAAGCTGCTGTGAAAAGTTGCAGTTTCGCCGATTGCAAGCTTTGCGATATTCCAGTGCCGCTCTCCCTGTTCAAGGACAAAGAGATTTGATATAACCAGGTCAACAAGTACATTAGTAGCTTCGATATTACCACTGTTGGTAACATTTACCGTAACATCAACAACATCACCTGAATAAAGGCCGCCGCTGCCTCTCCCAGCAATTTTCAGATTGGATTTTGTAAATGACGGATAGAGCTTAAGAATACTTAACGGAGCTTCTTTTTGCACGTTTTCCTGGCCATATTTTATGTTCAGGACTGGCAATATTTCTGAATTATTCTTTGCGTTTGGATCTATTTTTGCATATAAGTAAAAATATTCCATATCTCCTGCATCCATTTTGGTAAGATTCAATACTGCTTCATTTCCTTTAATTTCAAAATCAGGATTTTTATCAGTATCCAGGATAAGATTATCCAGTCCGCTGATTTTAACCTCCAGATCACGGACATTCATGTTCCCATTATTATAAATATTAACCCTGTAGGTTATTTCCTCCCCATAGGATAGAATATTTTTATCATCGCCGCTTTTACCTTCTATCAACAAAGCAGACTTGCTGAAATCAGGGGCACTTTTAACCACAAACACATCTGTTGAGGAAATGTTTTTATTGAAATTATCTTTTTTACCAATAAGTGGAGCTTCCTTATAATAATAAAGCTCCACTCCGGGGGAGTCGATCTTTGTGCCATTATCAAGTGGTGAAGCTATCTTGAAAGCTGCAATTACTTTTCCTTCCTTGCCCGCTTCCAGGTTGCCTGTGCTGATAATGATTGAGCCAGATTTTATCTCATACGTATAACCTTCAAGAGATTTTGTAACCACCGTACAGTTTTCAGAAATGCTGATTCCGATCTTTAAATCCTTTGCAGCCACCAGTCCGGTGTTTTTATAAAAAATCTCAAACTGCATAATTTCTCCGGGTTTTACCTCTTTTTGTACAGGTGATTTTATATAGTTAGATTTGCTGTCTTCAAAGTTGGAGGCATCATATTTCTTTTGCTCTTCAATAATTTTCTGACTCTCTTCATATATTTTTTTATACTCAAAATAAGTTCTGATGCCAAGGAAAACAACAGCAAGGAGCAGAAGGCATCCAAAAACAATTAAAATTATAGAAACTGTTTTTCTGGTTTTACTTTTAAAAGCTTCCATTCATAAATCTTCTTTTTATTAAAGTACTTTTTATATAAAAAATATAAATATTGTAATAACTATGAATGATTTAAGCAAGAAAAAAATGCAGAAGAAAAAATGCGTTGAATCAGTTACTGATTTCGATTTCTTTAAACAATACTGCAAGGTTTCTGCTGTCACTGCCAAGCTCTAGCTCCAGCGGGCTAAAACTGTAACTGTATCGAAATTCAATTACGTTTAACCCCTGCCTGAATAATCCCGGCTTTAAGCTTACGGAATATTCTTTGAATTCATCCTTGCCGTCAAGCTTAAGGGTATAAGCCTGCTCGTCATTTATATAAAGGTCTATCTCCTGCATAAGTTCAGGGTGAGGCAGCGGACGCGCAGTGATCTTCAACGTACTTTCCCTGGCAATATCAAAAGAACTGTTGCTGACATCCGTAAAAAGTATCGACCTCCCGTCAAGACCCCATGTACCTGTCAGCTTCTCTACTTTCCCCCAGCCGCTTATGAGGAATGGGCCGATTTTTTCTACTGTAAAATCCAGACTTATTTTTCCGCTGCTGTCAGGTTTAAGTGTATTTTCGGAAGTTGCTGATATAAAATCAGTTACCGCAATTCTTTCTTTGGAAGAAATTGCCGGAAACAAGTAAAGCCTTGAAACATTGTCTCTTCCTGTCAGGACAAGACTTTCCTGCCTGCTGTCCAAAAATTTTTTAAATACCGGGTCAACATGGTCGCTGTGAACAAGTGAGGATGATCCTATTATCCAAATATTTTTATCATAGTTTTTATTCAGAACTTCTATGAATTTAAAAATATCCCTGATCACGACTACTCCGTATGTGTCGTCACGGATCTCGTCACCAGCCTGATGATAGGGCTGCCATGAAACCAGATTTCCGGTCCATAGCCAGTAATCTAATTTTTTTGTATATGGATAAGTATTGTAAATATCGGTTGTGATAACAATGTCGTCTTTTCCGGCATGTTCTGCAACATATCTTCCTGTGGCGCCTGCATCCCAGTGATAAGTCATCGTAGTTGAAATGGAATAAAGTGTATTGAGCCTGTCGCTGTGCTTTATGTTGGGGATTGCATTTGCTTCTTTTATATCAACACCGCTTATCGTCAAGAAGGAAGTGGCAATAAGTACAACCGTTAAAATTATACTGAAGTAAATTTGTGTTTTGGTTTTTATGTTGCCAATCTTGCTTGCAGCGATAAAAATCCATTTTGATATTACAATTGCGCACAGGTATAAAACATAAGAAAAAATTAAAACAAAAAGCGGCATCAGAAAGTAAATGTATCTCTGCTGATTATACATTTGCCCGAAGGATATGATAGTTACAATCATCGTAAATATTAAATAAAGCATAAAGATATTGAAAGGAAATCTTACCCTGCCGGCTTTCATTTCTATTTCATTTAGAAATAATTCACTGAATTTAAAAGATTTTCGCATAGATAAAAAGATGGAAAACGCAATGAAAATGCCTGTTCCCAGTAAAAATATTACAAACATTTTAGGAAACATTATGTCAAGAATCTTAAAGTAATAAGGATCGGGAAGCCGGAAGTATGCATCAATAAGAGACCGGAGGCTGTTATCTGAAGAGTAGAAGCTTCTTCCCACCTTCCAGAAAAAAACCTGGTTTATTATTTGAAGCACATCAAATATTATTATAATTGCAAGCGGTACCAATATTTTTCTTCTGAAAAAATTTCTGCCATATAAAAATAACAGGACTAAAAATGCCAGCAGCAATGTAAAACCGATTCCATGTATCAATGGCGTAATTATAAAAAAGATAATAGTCAGGATTCTAAATGGTTTTTGTTCTTTGACAAATCCCTTGTAAAAAAAGAAAAGTGAAAGCAAAAAGAAAAACTGAAGTGCCGCAAAGTACCTTGCTTCCCTGGAAAATTGAATATACCAGGTTGAAAAAGTAATCAAAAATGCTGCAAGAAACCCTACAAATTTATTGGCAATTTCTTTTCCTGCAAAATATGCAAGCAATATGGTCGATACGCCAAATACAACACTTGTTATCCTGAAAGCAAATTCAGTCGGTCCAAAAATAAGCACCGGGATTACATTGAGGTAATAATCAAATATACCATGAAATAATATAAAACCTGAAGGCAGCCTTGGGTAACCATACTGCAATATACCCAGGGTCCCTATAACTGTATGGCCATCATCACCCCAGAATGACAGATATCCAAGATTTCTTATCCTTAAGAAAATACCAAGACCCGCCAGGATAATTAAAAAAATAAAAGTCAGGATGTTTTTCCAGTCTTTGAAATAGCTGGTTAAAAAGTTACTTCTATTGTTTAACATCTGATTACATTTGATTTTAAGACAATTGCTATTTATGCTTTTATATTATAAATTAATATTTTATATTAAAGAAATAATATTTTTTAGATAACAAATTACTGGTTCTTATGAATATTCTTGTCACAGGTGGAGCAGGTTTTATCGGCTCAAATTTATGCGAAAAACTGGCTGGTGCAGGCAAAAAAATCATCTGCATAGACAACTTCAATGACTATTATAATCCAAAAATAAAGGAAGAAAACTTAAGAAACCTTGAGGGCAGCGCAAACTTTATCCTCTACAGGATGGATATTCTTGACAGGGAGAAGCTGGAAGAAGTTTTTATAAAACATCGTTTTGATATAGTAATACACCTTGCGGCAAGAGCCGGGGTAATACCTTCGATTTCTAATGCCTGTCTCTATGAAGCAGTAAACGTGCAGGGCACAATAAACATTCTTGAATGCTGCAGAAAATATGGAACTGGGAAACTGATATTTGCTTCCTCATCGTCTGTTTACGGCGGGAATAAAAAAATACCATTTTCCGAAGATGATGCCGTTGACAGGCCGATATCACCATATGCGGCAACAAAAAAAGCCGGGGAACTTATCTGTTATACTTACAGTCATCTCTTCAATATTTCAGTTTATTGCTACAGATTCTTTACAGTATACGGACCAAGACAGCGGCCTGAAATGGCCATACATAAATTCACAAGGCTGATAACTGAAGGAAAACCCATAGAGATTTTTGGTGACGGAACATCCTCAAGGGATTATACATATGTGGAAGACATTGTGGATGTTATTGCATCAAATCTTGAAAATGTAAAAGGATATGAAATTATAAATCTTGGAAATTCCAACCCTGTCAAAGTCACTGAACTTATCAAATTAATTGAAAAAGCTGCAAATAAAAAAGCACAGGTTAAATATACCAGCGTGCAGGCCGGGGATGTGCCTGTTACATATGCAGATATATTAAAGGCAAAGAAAATGTTAAAATATAACCCAAAAACCCGGATAGAAGAAGGCATAAATAAGTTTATGGCATGGTATACAGATAACAGAAAAAGTGGAAAACTTTTTTAAAAATTAAATAAAAATGAATAATAAAGAAACTAAAACAGCAAATAACTCAACGGACAGTAAAACAGAAATCTCTGTAGTAATTCCTGTATATAACGAGGAAGATAATGTTTGGCTGCTCTACGACAACCTGGAGCCTGTCCTTTCAAAACTTGGCAGAAATTATGAGGTCATTCTTGTAGACGATGGCAGCAAGGATGGCACTTATAACAAATTGCGGCAGCTGCATGAAAAAAATAATCATTTCAAGGTAATAAAATTCAGAAGGAACTTCGGTCAGACTCCGGCAATGCGTGCAGGATTTGATTTTGCAGGCGGTGATATAATCATAACTCTTGATGCGGACCTTCAGAATGACCCTGAAGATATTCCTAAAATCCTTAAAAAAATGGATGAAGGTTATGACATAGTAAGCGGATGGAGAAAGGACAGGAAAGATAAGGTTTCAAGAAGATTTCCTTCTGCTGTTGCTAATAAGATTATTTCTGTTTTATTCGGGGTCCGGCTTCACGATTATGGCTGCACCTTAAAAGCATATAGAAAAGAAGTGCTGGAGAATATCGAACTTTACGGAGAGATGCATAGGTATATTCCCGCAATTGCAAGCTGGATGGGAATAAATGTAGCTGAAATACCTGTAAACCACCAGGCAAGAAAATTTGGCAAAGCCAAATACGGGATTTCAAGAACAATCAGAGTCATCCTTGATATTATTACAATTAAGTTTTTACTGACCTATTCAAAAAAACCCATGCAGATTTTTGGACTTGTCGGCGTATTTACCAGTCTTGCGGGTTTTATAATAACAGCCTATCTTATAATTGAAAGGCTCTTTTTTAACCAGCCCCTTTCATCCCGGCCTTTATTTATCTTATCAATATTTATGATATTCATAGGAATCCAGCTGATAACTATGGGGTTGCTGGGTGAAATCATGATGAGAACTTATCATGAAGGCACCGGTAAATCTACATACGTTATAAGGGAAATAATAGACAAATAAATGAAAAAAATAAGGTACTTTCTCAGCCTTCCAAAAATATATTTTTCTTATATTTCCAGGACAAAAAAATGCAATTACCTGCCGGTAAGATTATGGATTGAAACATCCAGCAGGTGTAATCTTGCGTGCCGCCTTTGCGTAAACAAGGATATTGACCCGTCTCTCAAGGGAGATATGGATTTTGACCTCTACAAGAAAATAATAGATGATGTTTGGCAGTATGTTTTTGACGTGAATCTTTTTCACAGAGGTGAGCCGCTGCTCAATCCCAGAATTGTGGATATGATAAAATATGCAAAAAGCAAGGCAATAAAAACCAGGATACATACCAATGGCGTGCTGCTTGATGAAAACTTAAGCCGGGAAATAATAAAGGCAGGATTAAATCTGATTTCTTTTTCATTTGACGGTTACACAAAAGATACATATGAGAAAAACAGGATTGGCGGAACTTATGAAAAGACTCTTGATAACATAATCACTTTTTTAAAATTGAAGAAAGAGCTGAAATCCAGAACTCCTTTTGCAATTGTCCAGATCATGGAATTTGATGAAAATTTATCCAGAAATGATTTTGAAATACAGAAAAACAATTTTATGAAAAAATTTGAAAATCTTCCTCTTGATAAGATAGTTATCAGGAAACCTCATAATTGGGGCGGACTTCTTGAAATAGAAGGTATCGGGAAAATAGACAGGTCCAGGTCTAAAATAATTCCCTGCACTTTTCCATGGTACTCTCTTACGATTTCTTATGATGGAAAAGTTTACCTTTGTCCTCAGGACTTTGAATGTGAGATCCCGGTGGGAGATGCGTCCAGAGATTCTATTAAAGATATATTCAACAATGAAGTCATGTCCAGGATGAGAACAAACTTTAAAAATAAGACCATTGAAGGCATAAGCCCTTGCAATAACTGTGACAGAATCTGGCGCCAGACTGCTGCAGGCATACCCAAAGAATATCTGAGGGTATTTTTAAAAGACAGCATGAGGAAAAATTAAGTTATGGAGAAAATCATAAAAGCTTTGGTAACCGGCGGAACAGGTTTTACAGGAAGCAACCTGGTAAAAAAACTCAGCAGTCTGAACTATCAGGTGCGTGTACTTGCACGTCCTGGCAGCAAAACTGATTTATTGGGCCAAATGGGAGTTGAAATTGTTACAGGAGATATAAAAGATAAGGAAAGCGTTTTTGAAGCCGTAAAGGGAACAGATATTATTTTTCATATTGCTGCCGCTTACAGACAGGCTAATCTGCCAGATAGCGAATACTGGGAAGTAAATTTTAATGGAACAAAGAATATCCTGGATGCCGCTTTGAAATACAATGTCAAAAGACTTATACATTGCAGTACTATAGGAATAGTAAGCTCGGTAAAAAACCCTCCTGCAGATGAAACGGTCACAGCCTGCCCTGATGATGTGTACCAGCAATCCAAATGCGCAGCAGAATTTGAGGTATTAAGTTATGCAAAAGAAAAAAATCTTCCGGCATCCGTAATAAGACCTTGTGCAATTTATGGTCCGCAGGACATGAGACTGCTTAAAATGTTTAAGATGATTGCAGCAAAAAAATTCCTTTTTTTTGGAAACGGCAAAGCTCTTTTTCATATGGTTTACATTGATGATCTGTTAGATGCTTTCCTGCTTTGCTCCCAGAAAGAAGAGGCTGTTGGTGAAGTTTTTATAATTGGCGGTGAAAGATATACAACATTAAATGAGCTTTCGAAGCTGATAGCAGCAGAATTCGTAGTGCCGCCCCCCAAAATTCATATACCTTACCTGCCTTTTGAAGTCGCAGCTGCAGTAGTGGAATTTATTTATACAAAGCTGAAAATAAAAAAAGAACCACCAATTTACAGGAGAAGAATGGCATTTTATAAAAAAAACAGAGCTTTCAGTATTGAGAAGGCCAGAAGGATTCTGGGATACAATCCCAGGTTTGATTTAAAGACAGGAATCCACCTTACTGCCAAATGGTATATGGAAAATGGATATATAAAGAAATAAGCCGGATAATTTTTTAACTTATGTCAAATCTTGCTAATAATAAAAACCTTAAAGCTGGGCAGTCTACTATCAATGCTGCTTCAACTGACGATACGAATAATACCGTAAAAAAGATAAAGGTCTTGATGATAGCACCCACGCCATTTTTTGCAGACCGCGGCTGCCATGTAAAGATACTCGAAGAGGTAAGGGCTCTATCCAGAAGGAATATTGACGTAAAAGTTGTTACTTATCATATCGGCAGAGACATTGAAGGTGTTGATATCCAACGAATTGTTAATATCCCCTGGTATAAGAAACTGGAAGCAGGTCCATCAATCCACAAATATTATCTGGACCTCCTGCTGGCTTTTAAAGCCATCAAGGTTGCTGCAAAATTTAAGCCTGATATCATTCATGCTCATCTTCACGAGGGTGTCTTTGCCGGAAAAATCGTCCAGCTCTTTATAAAAAAACCACTTATTGCCGATTATCAGGGCAGTATGGTGGGTGAAATGCTGGATCATGGTTTCATGAAAAGAAACAGCCTGTCTTTCAGGTTTAACAGCTGGCTTGAAAGAACTGTAAATAAATGGCCGCAAAAAATCATTTTCAGCTCATCCGGTGCAAAAGAATTTTTTTTGGCAAATTTTAATGTCAATCCTGAAAAAGTAGTAAGCTTTGTCGAAGGGACAAATACCGATGAGTTCCATCCGGGATATGACATCTCACAGTTGAGAAAAAAGCTCAACCTTCCAGGTGATAAAAAAATAGTAATCTACCTTGGAGTTCTGACCAGTTATCAGGGAATTGACATCCTGATCAACTCCATAAATGATATCAGGCGTAAATTTAATAATGTTCACTTTTTAATAGTAGGCTTTCCAAATTTAGAATACTACACAGCAATGGCACAAAAGCTGGGGGTTTCTGACTGGGTTACTTTTACCGGCAGGGTAAATCACGAAGACGCGCCAAAATATTTAAACCTTGGAGATATCGGTCTATCTTTGAAGTTATCAAAAACGGAGGCCAATGGAAAACTATTTGGCTATATGGCAGTAGGGCTGCCATGCCTGGTGTTTGATACCAAAACCAACAGAGAAATACTTGGCGATGCGGGAATTTATGCAGAATATAATAATAAGGAATCTTTTGTGGAAAAATTAATCTTTCTTCTCGAAAATGAAAAAACCGCAAAAGAATATGGTAAAATGGCAAGGCTGAGAGTTTTGGAAAAATATACATGGGATAATGCTTTTTCCAATTTCCTGGATATTTATAAGGATGTTTTGCAAAAAAGCAAAAGTTAAAAATGACAGAAAATTTTAAAACAAGAATTAAATCTTTCTACGGAAAGCATAAAAAGAAGATCTTTACTATTTTGAGAATTATTGTCAGCTTTGGTCTTATTGCTTATTTAGTTAAAGCACAGTTTAAAGATTTTAAAACAATCTCTGATATGATTAGATCTGTGAATATCCCCTTGCTGCTTGCTGCAGCATCAATTCACATATTTGGCGTATGGATCTCTGCCGTCAGATGGCAGATTCTCTTAAAAACTCAAGGTGTAAGAATCTCGCAGGGTTATCTCTCGTCTTCATTCCTTATAGGCTCATTTTTTAATAATATTCTTCCCACAAGCGTAGGCGGAGATATCTTCAGAAGCTTGGACATTGCAAATAAAGCCAGGATATCGGTAGGAAAATCGGCATCTGTGCTCGTTGTAGACAGGTTTGCAGGAGTTATAAGCGCAGCCCTCTATGCAGTCATAGCTTTGTTCTTAGGATTTGCAACCATTGGCACAACATCATATGTAATTCCAATAGCAATATTTTTTGCAATCTGCCTGATTCTTGGGTTTTTAATATTGAACCCTTCAATCCTAAGGCTTAACAAAGTAGTCAGTAAAATTAAATTCCTGACAAAAATAAGAGGAAAACTTGTGGAAGTTTATCATACATTTTTAAGCTTTAAAAAATATAAGCTCGCTCTTTTTGAAGCATTGCTCTGCAGTCTCGCGCTGCAGTTTGGAGTTATAAGCAATTATTATCTGGCAGCAAGGTCTCTTGGAATTAATCTGTCGTTGGCATCATTTATTTTTATAGTTCCCGTTGTCGCAACTATTGCAATGCTGCCAATAACCATCGGCGGAACAGGCTTGCGGGAAAACGCGCTGGTATTTTTCATGGTAGCTCTTGGTGTTCAAAATGAAAAGGCTGCAATGACTTCTCTGATCCTATTTGCAATGCTTCTTGTGCTTGCAATAATTGGCGGGATAATATATGCCGTAAGGCCATTTATATTGAGGCAATCACAACCTACTCAGAAAGATCTGGAGCAGAACTTAAACATTTCTGTAGAAGACATGGCTGACCAGAATAATAAAAGTGAGGTCTAGGTATACTTATGCTGGGCTGTTTTAAAGTTTTATCCTGCTTATAATATATGTCATTAAATCTTCAAGTCTGGGGATCCCGAAATAAAAATTAACTATTCTAAAAAAAGCAAGAAGAGCAAATAGAAAAACTAGTGCAAAAAAAAGATAATAAAATATTTTAAGTAAAACAATCTTCCACATTATGGTTATATTCTAATCCATTGCAAATTTTCTTACAATTTTTTTGAAAGGTGAAAGCAGTCTTATAAGCAATTCTCCATATTTTGAATAGTAAATCTTATGAAGCAAAGCCTTCTTGTAAGATTTTCCTCTGTATACTCTCCAGGCAAAATTTCTGTAGCATTTCAGAATTTGCTTTCTGGTAAAGCCTGGCATGTTGAGAGTCGTGTCGGTTCTGGATATAAAATCCATATCCTGCCTGTCTTCTTCGATAAAATGATTTTTAACACAAATGTCATAAAGAGGTGTGCCTGGATATGGTTCAAAAACATAAATTACAAGGCTGCTTGGCTGAACTTTTCTGTTTATCTTTACGGTTTCCATGTGTATGTCATATGTTTCAAAGGGAAATCCAACTATATTAAAAGACTTCGTCCTTATGCCTGCCTTCTTTGTAAGTTCAAAAGCTTTTTCGATCTTTTCATTGCTCATTCTCCTGTTCAGAATTTCTCTTCTGAATTTCTCATCGCCCTGCTCTATTCCCATTGCAACACGGTAACAACCCGCATTCTTTAAACTTTGCAGCATTTCAGGGGTTAAATGCTCAACTCTCGTATTTAATTCAAAGGGGTAGCCAATCTTTTCTTTGTATCTGCTGCAAAAATTTGAGACATATTCCCTGTTTTCTGTAAATACATCATCATTTAAGTAAATGTATTTGACATTATAATTTGAAATAACTTCCTTTATCTCGGCAAGAACATTTTCAATTTTTCTGAAGCGCACATACTTTCCTTCCTGCAGACCCCTAAGACCGCTATTGCAGCAATAAGTACAACTATAAGGACACCCTCTCGAGCACATAAATATTGCTCTGTCATAATCTGAATTTACAATTTCCTGATAATTAAAAAGTTCCCTGTCACCAAAAGGAAGGCTGTCGATATCGGAAATTAATGGCCTGTTAGGATTTTGATAGATTTTACCATTCTTTTTGACCCATATGTTTTCAATATTGGTAATATTCTCTCCCGATTGGAGCTTATTTGCCAATTCGAGTAAAGGATATTCTCCTTCTCCGATACAAATTGCATCAAGGCCTTCGGTTCTTTCCAGCTCCTGAGGCGCAAGCGACACATGAGGACCCCCGCATATCGTAAAAATACTGCTGCCGTGAATGTTTTTTATTTCAGCTATCATTTTCTTAATGTATTTATACTGAAAGCTGATCGAAGTAATTGCAAGGATGCCGGGCTTAAACTGTTCAATCTTCTCAAGCAGCAGTTTTATATCATAGCTTCCATAAAGATATTGAAGCGCAGTCTCGTGTCCTTCTTTTTTCAGGACAGCTGACAGCGAACCAATTCCAAAATGATAGCTTAAAGCTCCACCCTTTACATTAATATCCGGATATACAAATAAAACTTTCATATCTTGATCAATTATATAAAAATTAATATTCCAAGTCTAAAACTAAAGTGAATGTTTTAAAAATGCTTTTATAAATAGTAGCTAATATAAACCAGACTAAGCTATAATTTACAGATTAAGCTATAATTTACAGATATATGTATATTAACATACAGACAACTTATATATATTAACATAAAAATATTTTTTACTTGATATAAAATATGCTAATTGATAAAAAAACAAATATGTTAAAAAGTAATATTTTTTTCAGCAAAAACGAAATAAAAAATTATTTTAAAGATAAAACAAACATTGCCATATTTGTCATACTGCTGCTTGTTTCCATTTATGCCATGATAGTCAGATTCAAGAATATCGGTGTGCTTTCGTACTGGGGCGACGATGGGCAGACATTTTTAGGAACATTTGGAGTCTTAAATTATGGATTTCCAAAACTTCCCTCAGGCAATATTTTTTATCACACATTTTTCCACTTTTATTTAAGAGTAATCCCTTCACTTATTTTTGGAATCAATGAAGTATCACTGAGATTTC
The DNA here is from genome assembly GCA_023475715.1 of Actinomycetota bacterium. The sequence goes on along the minus strand of JAMCVO010000240.1, from coordinate 7,389 downwards.
CCAGCGCTTTTTTTGGAACTTTAACAATACCTTTGATATTTATTTTTATTAAGGATTTGCTAAATAATAAATACATTGCTTTACTGGCTTCTATTATTGTTGCTTTTAATGCATGGCAGATAGAGTTTTCCAGGGAAGTAAGGCAATATTCCGAATTTCAGTTCTTTTATCTGCTTAGTGTTTATCTATTTTACAGGGGATTTTTCAAGGAAGAAAAAAAGTTTAAGATTGCAGCTCTTGTGTTTATTTTCCTTACAACAATTATCCATGAACTTGGTTTCACATTGATTTTCCTGTTTATTGCTTTATTGATATATAAGAGATTTAAGGGCTTTTTTAAAAAAGATATTATTATTTCCTTTTTTGTAGTAGCTGCAATGATTGTCGGTCAGATGATCCATAGAGAGCTTTTCTGGAAAGCAGGGCTCGTTTTTTATCAATCAAACGTTTCCGGCAGTATTGCCAATCCAATACTGAGGCTTCTGGCAAAATTCTTCGCACCCTATATACCATATTATCACAGAATTTTTGATGTGATGTTTCCTGATATGTATAAAATTGTCTTTTATGGTTCAGTTTTAATCATACTTTATCTTTTCATACCATGGATTAGAAATAAAGACGAGGATTTTATAAACATTTATTCGAGTTCAAGCGGAAAATATAGTATCAGGTTTCCTTTTAATCTGTTTTTTCTTTATTTTTTATTTTTTTCAAATACAATATTCAACGGATTCGGCTTTATGACAACCCAACAGCGCTATATATATCAGGTACATCCGTTCTTCATAGCTATTTACTGTTATGTAATCTTTGACATAGGAAGATTGCTTGTGCTTGGGGTATCTTCACTCCTTAAAAATTTAAAAAACAAATCCATAAAAAATCATAATATAAAAAGCCAGGAATATAGTAATTATATTTATATTATTATTGCTGTTCTGATATTAATTTTTACGGTTAATTGGGCAAACCCGATATATAATTTCAAAAAAATAGTCTTCAGAAATAACGGTGATGCCGTTATCAGCCAATTTGCTCCCAGCAATACATTCACTTTCCATCATGATGCGAAAACACCAGGACAGTATATTTTCGATCATAAAAAGGAAGGCGATCTGGTAATAGCCACCGATCTTTTAAATCCATACGGATATACAAGACAGATCGATTACTGGTTATGGACAGGCGGGTTTTCACAATGGCAGCCTTATGTGTATAAAGACGGCAAGATGTATGAAGAGTTTTTCGGAGTGCTTTTGATAAGAGACCTTTACCAGCTATATGCGGTCTTAAACAATAATGCTGACAGGAATATCTGGCTTATAACTTCAAACTCAATGAGAGTAGAAAGCCACATATCCCCCGATGTGGCAGAGTTCATATACAGCCAGAAGCAAAATTTAAAAGTAACAGGCAAAGACGGAGTCTGTCAGGCATATCTTTTTGAAAAAACAGACAAGCCTGCAAGAGGTTATTTCTTCGTACCTGAAAATAAGAATATCATAGAATTGCAGCCCGTCGATTTCCCCTCTATCATTGGCTTTGGCAATAAGGACAATAAGGATTTTTTCAAGTATGGCTGGTCGCAAATTGAATCAAGTGGAACGTGGGCAGACAAGTTATATTCCGTACTCTTCCTGAAATTCAAGGAAAGGCTGGATTATAAAATAACTTTGAATGTCTTATCTTTATATGACCCGAAACAGCCTCAGGAAATGGAAGTCATTTTCAATGATAAAGTAATCGGTAAGATACAATTCAAAGACTCAAAACCTGTTGAAGCCATCCTGGATATACCTGCAGAAATTGTAAATACTGAGGCAGGCTCATATAATATCCTGAAATTTAACTATAGATATCTTTTAAGCCCCCTAAGTCTTGGTGTTTCTTCAGATACAAGGACGCTTGCAGTATTTTTCCAAAAGATTGTAATAGAAAAAACGGATTTATGATTAATATTCGATATATATCTGAAAAATAGTCTTGACTAAATTAAGATATTATTGTTTTAACTGAGACACTATAATATTATTTTGAAATCATAATAATTAACTCAGGAAGATAAAAAGATGGAAGGAAAAGAAAATAATGCTTACGAGCCGATGATACAGAAGACTATAGAAAAAAGCACGAAATCAAAGTTTGCAAATTATTCTGATATGTTTGTTGGTAAAAAGGGATTCCTTGCATTTTTAAAATATGAGATCCTCACGTCATGGTTTTCCAACTGGCCAGGAGCTGTCGGGATAACATTAAGGTCAATCTTCTATAAATTCCTTTTCAAGAAAGTAGGAAAAGGGGTTATATTCGGGAAATCTGTTACCATCAGAAATCCTCATAAAATAGTGATCGGCAACAATGTGATAATAGATGAAAATGTGATGCTTGACGCCAAGGGAGTTGATAACAAAGGTATCATAATTTGTGACGGTGCATATATTGGAAGAAATACAATTCTTTCCTGCAAAAATGGTGATATTGTTTTGAATAAAAATGTCAACATAGGATTTAACTGTGAAGTTTATTCCCTTAAAAAAGTTGAAATTGGAGAAAATGTCTTAATGGCTGCTTATACTTATATTATCGGCGGCGGGCATATGTCATCAGATCTTGAAACCCCCTTCAGAGATCAGGAAAAGCATTCAATTGGCATAAAAATTGGCAGCAATGTCTGGCTGGGAGCCAAAACTATAGTAATGGATGGTTGTGATATTGGAGATAATTCAGTCATCGGAGCCGGGGCTGTGGTTACCAAGAGCATCCCTGATTATTCAGTGGCGGCAGGTATACCAGCTAAAGTAATAAAAGACAGGAGATATGGATAAAAAACAAAAAATAGAATTTTTTAATTCCGTAGCAAAAGATAGAAAACACTGGAAAAAGAAAAGCTGGTATTATCATAAAAAAATAACCCAGTTCATGAAATTTATTATTCCTGAAGGCAGTTCGGTTCTTGAGATAGGGTGTAGCACCGGAGACCTACTTAACGAGCTTAAGCCCGGCAATGGTGTGGGAATAGATTCCAGCGCAAACATGATTGAAATCGCTAAAAAGAATTATCCTGAACTTACATTTATTGAAATGGATGCAGATAAACTTAACCTTGATCATAAATTTGACTATATAATTTTATCGGATCTTATTGGATATCTTGATGATGTCCAAACAGTATTTGAAAACCTCCAAACTGTTTGCCATCCTAAAACAAAAATAGTGGTAACCTATTATAATTTCCTATGGGAATCAACACTTAAATTGGGAGAGAAGTTAAGGTTGAAGATGAAGGAATATCACCAGAACTGGCTTTCAAAGTTAGATATTTTAAATCTGCTGGACCTTGCAAATTTTGAAACAATCAGATCCGGAGCAATTCTGTTGTTACCTGTCTATATACCAATCCTTTCAGAATTTTTAAACAAATATATCTCAAAATTTTTTTACTTAAGCAATTTATGTTTCATCAATTATTCGATTGCAAGGCCGATGCAAGAAGAGGCTGCAGTAAATAATGACTACAGCTGCTCGGTTATAATTCCTGCAAGAAATGAAACAGAAAGCATAGAAAGAGCAGTCCAGGAAATCCCGGAGATGGGCAGATTTACTGAAATAATTTTTGTCGAAGGCCATTCGAAAGATAATACCCTTGAAGAAATAAAAAGGGTATGTGAAAAATACAAAAATACAAAGAATATCAAATATTATGTTCAGGATGGCAAGGGTAAAAAAGATGCTGTTTTTAAAGGATTTGATATAGCAAACGGGGACATTTTAATGATTCTGGATGCTGACCTGACCGTTGCTCCCAGGGATCTTCAAAAATTTTATAATGCAATTGCATCAGGGAAGGGTGAATTCATAAATGGCAGCAGGTTTGTCTATCCAAGGGAAAAAGAGGCGATGCGTTTTTTAAGAATGACAGCAAACAAATTTTTCAGCCTGCTTTTCACATGGATTTTAGGAAAATATTTTAAAGATACATTGTGTGGTACAAAAGTTATATTTAAGAGTGATTATGAAAAGTTAAAAAAGAGCATGGATTACTTTGGAAATTTTGACAGATACGGCGATTACGACTTGATTCTTGGCTCATACAAACAAAATTTAAAGATTGTCGAGATACCAGTGCATTATAAGAGCAGGACCTATGGTTCCACGAATATTGGCATGTGGAAAGGCGGCACTAATTTACTCAGGACAGCTTTTCATGCAATGAAAAAAATAAAATTCATATAGAACCATACTCCGGATAATTCAGCATCTTTTTTAAAACCTTCAAAATATTAAATAACCGTTGATGTAATTTAATAAAGTTTGTTAGCATCTAAAATTTCGTGATAAAAAATAAATTGATAAGCCAGAATGGGTATTGAGAAAACCATTTGAAGGCTTAAGCGGGCATGGTTCCTCCTCCGGGAGGAGAGCTAAGCCTGAAACTGAGCTGGCTTTTACTCGCAGGGGAAAAGCCTGCGTGTTTTTGAAATACCCGTCATGGCTCTTAAAATTTTCCTTTATTGCTGTCACGAAATTTTAGATGCTTCCATAAAGTTTTATTTCCTATAATATCTTGTATGAGCGGATATTCGCACACAAGGCAAGAGCATGACCTGTTCTTGCATTTCTTATTTTGGAAATTACCACAGTATTTTTAAATCCTGTTTTTTCCATAAGCGCAATAAAATCATTCTCAGGTAAAGCTCTGCCGATGCACCTGAATAAATCATTTATATTATTAATTGTATCTTCGGGTAGCTTATCTTTTAAGACGATTTCACAAAAAACAGTTCTCCCGCCTGGTTTTAACACTCTGTAAACCTCCTTAAAAACCTTTTCTTTATCCGGTGAAAGATTATAAATTCCATTGGAAGCTACAACATCAAAGAAATCATCTTTAAAAGGAAGATTATCGGAAGAACCGCAAACAAGCTCCACATTATCTATTTTAACAGATTTCATATTATGCTTTGCTTTCTCTATCATTTCAGACGAGATGTCAAGGCCATATACTTTTCCTTTGCTGCCTGCAGATCTGGCATAAAAATAAAGATCAAGGCCTGCCCCACATCCTAAATCCAGCACTACTTCACCTTCCTTCAGCTCAATAAAGGGCTGGGGATTGTTTGCTCCTGTAAAAGATTCAGTAAGTGTTTGTGGCAGTTTATCCAGTATTTCTTTAGGATATCCAACATCTATAGCAAAAGTCTTTCCAACCGGAAAATTAAAAGAGCCGCATGGTTCTTTTGCAACCTGGCTATACTTTTCTTTTACCACTTCTTTGATTTCTTCGGAAGTCATTTCATTTAGTGATTTTTTATCCATTTTTAGTAAACCTATTTTTAGTTATAATAAAAACTATTACCATTGTACTAACCAAATTGAATTTATAAAAGACAGCTCTCAAAGATTTCCCTTAACATTTTTTAAATTGGGTACTACAATTACTAAAAACCTCAATAACAGGATTTCAATACATGGAGCGCATATTAATATTAATTTATATGATTGATCATGAGGCATAAATATGAAATTATCTGTTATTATCCCTGTATATAATGAGCCGAAGACAATTGAAGAAATAATAGATCGTGTCATAGCTTCCGATATTGGTGAAATTGAAAAAGAGATAATAATAGTCGATGATTCTAATGACGGTATTACCAGAAAAATATTAAGAGAAAAAATTGAACCAAAAGTAAATATGATAATTTACAATGAAAATAAAATGGGTAAAGGTGCCGCAATCAGGGCTGGTTTAAAAAATATAACAGGTGATTTTATTATAATTCAGGATGCTGATCTTGAATATAATCCTGAAGAGTATGCATTGCTGCTTAAATCTGTTTTGGATGGTGAAGCCGATGTTGTTTTAGGTTCAAGATATATGAATAGAACACCGCAAAAATATGAAAAACGCTGGCACTTTTTTGGAAACAGGTTTTTAACAATACTTTTTAATATTTTCACACATATACATTTAACTGATGTAAATACATGCTATAAATTATTTAAAAATGAAGTTATTAATTCGATAATAATTAAAGAAAACAAATTTGGAGCTGATGCAGAGCTTGTTTTAAAAGCAGTAAAATTATCTGCAAGAATTAAAGAGGTGCCAATTACATACCATGAAAGAAGCTATAAGGAAGGTAAAAAAATAGGCTTAAAAGATGCATTCAGAGAAATTTTTGTTTTATTTAAATATGGTTTATCCAGAACTGAAAAAAATAATTTCAATAAAGCTGCCTGAAATGCCGGAACAGAGAGGCTTATATCTATGGAAAAAATTAATTTTAATGAAAATCTTTTTAAAAAAATAAAAGTGCATGACGGTCCGGTTCACTTAGTTTTAATTGCTACCAAGCCGGATATTATCAAACAGGCACCTTTAATCTTAGAACTGAAAAAAAGAGATGAATTCGTATTGATTGTGCATTCCGGGCAACATCATGATTGGAATCTTTCAGGTGGTTTGGAAGAGGAATTTAATATTTATCCCGATATTAATTTAAATATTAAGGGTCTTCTTTATGAGCAGCAATCACAAATTATTGACAGGTTAGGTTTTATCCTTTCTGAAATTAAAAAAATTGGAAAGCAAGTCATTCCATATATATATGGAGATACAACAACAGCTGTTGCTGGTGGAATTGCTTCTTTTGCAAATCTTATTGGTGCCGCTCACGTTGAGGCAGGATTAAGGACAATGAGTCCGCCCAAAGAATTTATTATGAGTCTTTTGGGAAACTTTAACGTTGATAACTTTTTTGAGGACCTGAAAGAAACAAGCCTCTGGAAGAAAGGTTCATACGAACCTTATCCTGAACAGTTTGATACCAGGGCGGCTGCGCCTTCGGCTGGTGTTCATTTTGCTCCAACAAGAATAAATTCAGAAAATCTTCTGGACGAAGGATACGCAAGCGAGAGAGTTTTTGTAGTTGGCAATCCTGTAAGTGATAGTATAAATCTTATTGAAAAACAAGTTGAGGAAAGTAACATTTTTGAGAAATATCCTATTTTGGCAGAAGGCAGCGTTATTCGTTTTTGCGTACATAGACGTGAAAATATTACTTCCTATCATAGATTTATGGCTATATATGAAAGCATGGCAGAATTAATTCATGAAGGAAGAACAGTTCTTTTTATTTCCCTTGGTGCAACTGAAAAAGCGCTTGAAGTTTACAAATTAAAAGAAAAAACTCTTAAATTGGCTAAAAAATATAAAAATTTTATATTTTCACAAGTCTGGCCTCATTACTCAGACGTAATTGCAGCAATGAAAAAATGCAGTGCAGTGGTGACAGACTCGGGAAGTATTCAGGAAGAAACAAATATACTTGGTTTGCCGGGAGTGGTTTTGCGTTTTAATTCAATTTTTCTGCTTCCTGTAAA
>JAMCVO010000563.1 GCA_023475715.1 Actinomycetota bacterium | reverse complement strand
TATCAAATCATTCACCTGTAATTCTTGCTGCCGGCCAGGCTCAGGGTAAACAGATGGTACTCCCGTTCTATACATATCACATGGGTATGTTTATAAGACAGGATGTATATGATGATCCCACAGAACAGGCTGCATTCAAGGAAAAATACGGTTATGATTTAAAGGATGCTACAAACTTCAAAGAATTGCGCGATCAGGGTGAATTCTTCACCAGGAAAAAAGGCGATATGCTCAAAGGCAAAGCACTTGAGCAGGATCTCTATGGTCTTGCAATGCAAGCCGGTGCTTATCAGGATAATGATGAGTTCTCATCCTATCTATGGGGCAAAGGTGCAGACTATGTCAAAGTTGTTAAGAATGCTGACGGTTCCCTGAAAGAATATGTCATTGATAAAGCTACAAAAGATGCAATTAAGCAAACCATGGAAGAATATATTGCACTTACAAAATTCGCTTCACCAGGCAGCTTAACTGCTAACTTTGATTTTGTAGTTGCAGAGCAGGGTGAAGGCCGTGCAATCGTGCAGAACACCCAGTTCTCAAACTGCTTTGCATGGACAGCAGGTATATTAAAAGAAAAAGTGGTTGATCCGGATGCTAAATTAGGTATCTATCCAACACTTGGCGGCAGACCATATACAGGTGCATGGTCATTTGGTGTTGTAAAAGCTTCCAAGAACCCCGAAGGAGCATACTGGCTTGCCAGGTACCTGGCTTCATATGAAGCATCCGCAGCAGTTATGAAAGAGGGCGGCCAGCTTTCAACAAGGATGGATGTACTTTCTGATCCTGAATGGAAAAATGCAGAAAACATGTATCCATTTGGTATTCTTGTAGATTATCTGATCTCCAGCTGGACAGACCAGAACTATGTAGATTTCATCAAGAATGCATGGTACTTCAATTCAACCGCTGCCGGTAAAGTATATGAAATGCAGATGAATGTACTTTCAAAAGCAATAAGCGGTGAAATGACTGTTGATGCAATGGTTAAGGAACTGGTAAGCCAGACCATAGATCTGACTTCCAAGTTTGACAAAGTTCCAATTCGTGAAGAGTAAAATAATACTCTAAAAAAGTACCCGCCCTGGTGGCGGGTACTTTTTGTTTAAAAGTTTCTTTTAAACTTTTTTGTGGAAAAGAAAGAGAGAGTAAAAAGGAGGAAATTGAGGAAATGGCGGGTGTAAAAAATATGGATGCCGCATTAAGTACATATAGTTTAGGAAGAAAACCCTCAGCCTGGGAAACTCTTTCCAGTGAAAAGTATTTCAAATGGGTATTGCTTATTCCGCTTATTTTAGTTTTGCTCATTTTCATGCTTTATCCGCTTATTTACTGTATTTATAATTCATTTCGTGAAGGTGGATTACAGGGTACTGTTTTTGTAGCTTTAAAAAATTATGAGGTAATGTTGCGTGACAAATCATTTTGGATTCCTTTCCGTCGTACAATCGAAATAACAGCAATATGCATAATTGCTGAATTATTAATCGGTATGGGTATTGCTATGCTCTGGAACAGAGATTTCAAGGGTCAGAACCTGATTCGCGGGCTTGTTCTGCTGCCCCTTCTTGTTGCACCATTGATTTTATCATTAGTTTGGAATTTTTTACTTGAGTATAATATCGGTTTTGTTAATCAGCTTCTGAATGCAATTCATATAGGCCGTGTTAAATGGTGGGATTCAAGAATTGCGTTATATACTATAGCTGGTATCACAATATGGCAATGGTTCCCGTTTTCAACCTCTGTTTTACTTGCAGGTTTAAAAAGCCTTCCGAGGGATGTTTTTGAAGCATCCAGGGTCGACGGCGCTTCAAGCTGGTTTACTTTTAGAAAACTTACCTTACCTATGCTTAGCCCCCTGATTGTCATCATTGTTCTATTAAGGACAATGTGGTTGATAAGATTGTTTGATCCTCTGTATGGGACAACAAGGGGCGCGGTGAATACGGAACTCCTAGACTGGATGGTATACAGGACTGCATTTGTCTATTTTGATGTAGGCTATGCTTCAACACTGGCTATTATGTCCTTGTTTATTACCATGATTCTGGGCGCTTTGATATTCCGTCAATTAATGAGAGCTTTAAATGCAGCAAATAAGTAGAATAATGAAAGGTGGAAAATGAAGAGTAAATCAATTTTTAAAAATATAATATTTTGGATAATCACAGCAGTAATCTTAATTGTTGTGCTGGGGCCGCTTATATGGATCTATCTAACAGCATTTAAATCTGCTGATGATATAATGACCGGCCAGTTTATCAAGCAGATAATATTCACTCCGACACTTGATAATTTTAAGAGATTATTTACTGCATTCCCGTTTTTTTCTGCTCTGTTAAATACACTTATTACAAGTATCGGAAGTACGATACTTGTAATGATAGTTGCGTTACCTGCGGCCTACAGCTTTGCAAGATGGAATACGGGAGGCGGACATCTGCTCTTTACAACTATTTCGACAAGAATGTTCCCGGGAGTGGTTGCTGCATTGCCTTTCTTTATTCTTTTCCAGAAAATAGGGCTGCTTGATAAGCATATAGGCTTGATTCTTTTATTTATGTATTTCAATGCATCATTTGCAACATTTTTACTCTATGGCTTTTTCAGAGATGTTCCGGTTGAGCTTGAACAGGCGGCGTTAATAGACGGTTACGGCCGTTTTGATATATTCAGGAGGATAGTATTACCATTGGTTCGTCCCGGAATTACAACAACGGCAGTTTTTTGCCTGATATGGTCCTGGAATGAATTCTTATTTGCGTTCCTTTTTACAAGAAATGTCGCAAGACCACTCACAGTTTTAATTTCATCTTTCTGGGGATCAATTGAAGTACAATACGGGCCTATGGCGGCGGGGGCTGCTATTGGTGTGCTCCCGACTTTGATAGCTGCCTGGTTTATGCAGCGCTATATAATAAGAGGGCTGACATTCGGTGCTGTTAAAGGATAATCTATTGTGACGATTAATATTTAAAAATTATAAAGTCGTAATCTAAAAATTCTAGATGAGTGGAGGGATAGTAATAAAATGTTACCACGAATGACAATGGGGAATTGGATATTCTGGGCTATTATGGTCTGGATTGGAGTGAATTTTATCTGGATTGGATTTTTTCCGAATTTACCTGCTTGGATAGGTACAATAATTGCAACAGCACTGGCAGTTGTGACTTTCAGGTTTGGTCCCAGACCTAAAGAAGAAGACCACGAGGAGGAGACAGAGTAGGAATGGTAGAAGTTAGATTTGAAAATGTTGTAAAGTATTACGGACGGAAGCTTGTGATAAATGACTTGAGCTTTACTGTTAAAGAAGGGGATTTTTTTTCTATCCTTGGACCGACAGGAGCCGGCAAGTCAACAATTTTAAAAATGATTGCAGGAATTGAACCCGTATCTTCAGGTAAAATATATTTTAATGACATAGTGGTCAATAATCTTCCTCCCCATGCAAGAAATGTATCAATGGCTTTTGAGACATACAATCTTTATTCACATTTTTCCGTTTATGAAAATATTGCATTTCCGCTTAGAGCGCCTAAATGGAAATTAAACCTTACACGTGAGGAAGAACGAAAACGGGTTACCGAAATTGCAAATTTTTTAGGCATTGACAAACTGCTGGAGAGAAGACCACAGGCTTTGAGCGGCGGTCAGAAACAAAGAGTCTCCCTGGCAAGGGCACTGGTAAGGAAACCGCAGGTATATCTGCTTGATGAGCCGATAGCGCATCTTGATGCAAAGCTGAAATTTTCTACACAGACACTTTTAAGGGAATTTGCGGTAAACTACGGCAGCACCATAATATATGTTACTCACGACTATCGTGAAGCTTTAGCTTTATCGGATAATATAATGGTGCTGCGAAAGGGCAAATTTGATCAGATAGGTCCACCGGAAGAAATATACTACAACCCCAAGGTTGATTTTGTCGGGAGACTTGTTGGTGAACCGCCAATGAATATGATAGATGGTGAACTGGTCGAACAGGATGGAAAAACATTCTTTAAAGCTGGGAGTTTATTCATGCTGCCGCTTGATAAAAAACTGGCAGAATCAGCAGAAAAAAATTCGTTTAAAGCAGATGGAAAAACAAATACAAGAATTGGCATAAGATGTGAAGATATTAAACTGAGCATGGAAAAGGCATCTGAAAATTCTTTTCAATTACCGGTTTATGTAGTCGTGCATGAAGCTGAGAGTTCTGTGGTTTCTTTCGAGCTGGAAAATACATTCATGCATGCAAGGACATCGGAAAGCGAAGTATTCAGAAACTTGAAAGGTTCAGATATGGTCTGGCTTAATTTCAATACTGAAAGAATGCTTTTCTACGTAAAAACTATGGAAATATCTAAATCGTAGGTGAGGTGAAATGAGCAGAGTTGATTGTAATAATGTATGGAAAATTTACATGGGAAATGTAATTGGTGTTAAGGACCTTACTTTTACCTGCAACAATGAAGAATTTCTGGCAATACTTGGTCCTTCAGGTGGTGGTAAGAGTTCCACTTTAAGAATGCTGGCAGGATTGGAGGAAATCAGCAAAGGTGAAGTAATGTTTGATGGGAATGTTGTTAACCAGATGGGGCCATCTGAGAGGAATATAGCTTTAGCGTTTGAATCTTATGCTCTATATTACCGTATGAATGTTTACGAAAATATTGCGTTTCCATTGCGGGCAAAAGGAATGAAGAATGCCGATGTCGATAAAAATGTAAAAAGTATAGCAGAAGCTCTCAACCTTACAACGATACTAAAGAAAAAACCCGCAGAACTTGCAGGCGGTCACCAGCAGAGAGTTTCTCTTGCAAGAGCGCTGATAAAAAAACCTAATTTGACACTTCTTGATGAGCCCTTGTCCCATATGGATCAGCGAATCAGAGCTGAGATCAGAGCTCAGATAAGAAGAATTCATGAAGAATTCAGAAATACTACTATTTATGTTACCCATGATCAGGCCGAGGCAATCTCCCTGTGTGACAGGATATTGATACTTTACAATGCTGAAAAGCAGCAGATAGGTACTGTTGATGAAATATACAACAAACCTGTAAACAAGTTTGTTGCTTTTTTTGTCGGACAGCCCGGCATGAATTTTATAAAAGGCATGATTGAAGCACAGAACAAGGTATATATTAATACCAATGATGGTAAAAAAGTCGTTAACTTTAACGGAGAAGTTGATCCAAAATATATAGGGACCGAAGTTCTAATCGGGGTAAGGCCGCAGCAGATAAGGGCTACGGTTAACAAAGAGACTGCCTCAATACTTGCAGGTGATGTAAAAGTCGTGGAATTTCAAGGCGATAATGATGTGCTGACCGTTGAACTCGGAGATACTGGGAAAACAAACATTCAGGTTGTTGTCCC
>JAMCVO010000369.1 GCA_023475715.1 Actinomycetota bacterium | reverse complement strand
ATCAAGAAAATTGCTTATCACCCCGAGCTCATATTTGAATTCTTCCGCTGAACCTTCAAGGGGAGTAATGCAATCTCTTTCACTGCTGAGGCACGCATCATTATATGCCGGAATTCCCGACGGTATAAAATCTTTATTCTGCAGACCTGATGCTGATTTCCAAACAATGTACAGTAATTTCAGCCTCTCCGTAAAATCACCGGTATGGGAAGGCCTTCCGCCGTAAGCAGAATAGCACGACACTGCATCAAAAGCATCTATCGAATCAAGCTTGTAATTCCAGAAAACAATATCTCCCACCAGATAAACATCATAACCTTTCTCAGCAAAGTTTTTCCTGGCTTGTTCCATGACTTCCTTATACCTGCCGGTAAAATCTCTTGCAACATAAATCCACAAGACAGGTCTGCCATCTATTTTAAAATAATTCCCCGAGGTAAAATAATCCTCTGCGATATGTTCCATATCATCCAGGAAAGTCCGGGCAATAACATCATCATCAAAATTATAAGGGGGGTTTTTATATCCGATACTTTCAAACCTCAACCGGCAGTCGTACATAAGGCATAATCTTGAATCGCCGAGATTTGCCTTTAAGATACCTCTTTTTATACTTTCATCAAACTGCGGGATATATTCGATCTTAAAAACATCTATGCCGAATTCTTTTGCCCAGTCGATATGCTGCTTTATTACATCTTTGTCCAGACTGTCATAAAACCCAAGTGCCGGTTCGTTTGAATGGCCGCGCTGCCAGTGCTCATAATTGTGCCAGGTATAATAATCGCAGTATACTATGGTATCCGAAATTGAATTACCGGTAGAATCAGTTTTCTTAATTTCAGAATCTGTAATATTTTCATCCGGTTTTTTCGGCCATTCAAACGAACCGGCAATATTATTTACGGTGACATACATTGGGTAGAGTATTTTTCCTATAAGGAAAAACCTGCTCTCTGCCAGATAAAGCATAAATATGGAAACAACAACCAGCAGCAGTATAAGCAGTACTAAAATTATATTCAGTAAAGGCCTTCTTTTATATTTCATATGAGGAATTCTTTTAAGTGAAATCGATTTGAGGAAAAAGTTATTTCTTTTTATATTTCCTGTAAATTTTTGCATATATTTCGCTGAGCACAAGGTAAACGCCTTTGCCGAATTTTTTCATCCTGAAATAAGGTACGATATATTTTGAGAAAAGGCCGTTTATGAAGTCTTCGGTTAAAAGTTCTTCCAAGCCAAGCCCAACCTCAATTCTGTACTTGCTCTCATCTGTATTTATAAGAAATAATATGCCATTATGAATATTTTCTTTACCTATGCCCCACTCGTTGAAAAGCTCATTAGCGTATTTTTCAATGGTTTTGCCTTCCATGGAATCCAGACTGACAACAGCAATTTCTGCTGATGTTGATTTTTCAAGTTTTTCTATGAGGGACGTCATCTTTTTGATTTCAGAAGGGCTGAATATGCCTGAAAAATCATTAACCGGTCTTGTTTGCGTATCAAGGTCGACTGTTATTTTTTCTTCTTCTCCATCAAGCCTGAATATTATCGTATTTGTATACTGTTTGCTCCAGTCCGGTGCTTCTGCCTCAAAACAGACCCTCAGCGGCAGTTTATCGGTCTGATTTTCATTTAAAGGTTTTGAGTCGACTATTTTCAGAAACGAATCCGGATCTGAAATAAATAATTCAAAATCACTGTAAGAACCACCGATATTCCTTAAAATGAAATGCGAATGCTTTACCTGGCCTTTCTTTAAATCGTTAAAAACAAAATAAGTCCGGTCGGCAACGGGATCAGGTTTTGATTTTTGTATTTCTGTCTCAGCCTGATACGGATTCTGAGTTTTTTTATTGTCCTGTTTTGATTCTGCCATTTCATTAAAGCCTGTTTGTTTAATCTTTATTGCTAATTATTACAGATTAAAAAACTTGTGGCAAATGAAAATCCTTTTTTTAGTTTCCCATATGCCTTATAATCACATATTAATTTATTTGTATAGCTATCATGCAGGCGTTGTATAGATATTTCAATTTATCAGTATCCGGTAAAGGTTAAGTGAAACATTGGAAAAAATTATTTACAACATACTTCTGACGGCTTTATTTCTTATTTCGCTTCTGATCTTTATCTCATTATTTTTTATAAATGCGCCATACGGCAGATTTACAAACAGAAACTGGGGAATAAGGATACACCCGAAAATTGCCTGGTTTATTATGGAATGCCCTGCATTTTTTGTGATACTTTTTTATTTTTTAATCGGTAATAAAAAAGACAGCATTGTGGCGGTCGTATTTATTTCCCTCTGGATGATACATTATTTTCAGAGGACTTTTATTTATTCTTTTCTGATCAGAAGCAAAAAAAATACTTTTCCAGTTCTGGTTGTCCTTTTTTCAATCATATTCAATACATTAAACGGCTATTTAAACGGCAGGTATCTTTTTTATTTTGCACCAGTGTATCAGATAAGCTGGCTTAAGGATCCCAGATTTATTGCCGGCATTATAATTTTCATAACCGGATTTGTTATAAATCTTAACTCAGACCACCTTCTCAGAAACCTTAGAAAACCAGGAGACGGCAACGGTTATAAAATTCCTTTTGGAGGATTTTTTAAATATATTTCAAGTCCGAATTATTTTGGTGAGATTATGGAATGGACAGGATGGGCAGTGGCCACCTGGAGTCTGCCAGGGCTTGCATTTGCAATTTTTACGATTGCCAACCTTGCTCCAAGGGCAGTCTCAAATCATAAATGGTACATAAAGACTTTTCCTGAATATCCAAAAAACCGTAAAGCTCTCATACCTTTTATTTTTTAATTTTTTTATAATTTTTTTTAAACATTTTTTATAAAAAGCCGTCTATTAATTCTTTTTTTTATTTTTTTTCTGTAATTGGTTGATTTATAATCTTTTTTGGTTATAATTTCCATAAACAAAAACATAATTGTCATTAACCCCCCATAGTTTATGAGTCTAAATAAGAGGGATAAATATTACACACTTCTGGTATTGTCAAATGCAAATACCAGGGTCTGGAAAATAAGAATACATTATAACTGGCTTAGGTTTGTATTTATATTTGCCGGAATATTGGTTATTTCAATCGTAACTTTGATATCAAACATATATCTTGTCCGCAATGAGCTCGATAACAGGGTTGCTGAGCTTGACAGGCTTAAAGAAAAGGTAAGCTACAAGGAAATAGAAATAGCAAATCTTGAAACCAAATCAAACGAGATCAATGCCAAGACAAAAATACTGGAAGATTATCTTGCCCAGGTCGAGGATCTGGATAAGATGGTCAGGGATATAACAGGCAAGGGCGGTTATGAAGGAGAAGTTGCGCTTTATACCACGGACCTGAATGCAGATATTGATATAAAGAACGATACAAGCGAAATTTTTTATTATGATTTCAGCGATGCGGAAGATCTTGACAATATAAATGAGATTCTCGACAACCTCATAGCAAAAGCCCCTGAAATTTCATTGAAGCTCTCCGAAGATAAACAACACATGGAAGATCATATCTACCAGGTAGATCATACACCTTCAGTATGGCCAACCAATGGAGTACTAAGCAGTGTGTTCCATGAATACAGAGGCGGCGGGCATAGTCACGGTGGTGTGGATATTGCCAATAATGTGGGAACGGATGTACATGCGTCGGCGACCGGTGTTGTAATATTTGCCGGCAGAAATCAGGGATTCGGAAACGAAATAATAATTCATCATGGTTTCGGCTTTATGACTGTATATGGCCATCTTAATAAGATCCTTGTCAATGTCGGTGACGAGGTTACCAAAAATCAGTTAATCGGTGAAATGGGTAACACAGGCTATTCGACAGGTCCGCATCTTCATTATGAAGTCATAAAAGACGATTCACAGGTCGACCCAATGGAATATCTGCCTTAGATAAGATCTAATTTTTTATTTAACCAGAAAATCCACAATAAATTTTACACCCAGGTACATAAGAAACAAACTGCACAGAATAAGGATTCCGGTATATATTTTCTGGTTAAAGAATCTCCGGCCCGTACTGATAATAAAACCTATCAAAAGATACCAGATAAAGTCTGCCAGTATATGACCGATATAAAATGCACTTACCCCGCCGATGTTGAAATTTACACTCCTGATCATAAATGTTGCACCAATTGTCAGCCACCATATATACCAGTATGGATTTGCAAGGCTTATAAGCACGCCTTTGCCTGCAATGATAAAGGTGCTTTTTGTGCCAAGGCTGCGGTTGGCTTTTTTATTTTCAAGATCCAGTTTGATTTTTTTACGCAGTATTGAAATTATTATGCTTACTGCCATATATAAAAGAAACACACCACCAAGAATGCTTATGATCTTTATTACCAGGGGGTTATCAAGATACTTCAATATGCCAAGATAAAAGCTGATGACTATAAGCAATTCCAGGATTGAATGGCCGGTAACTATGAAAACTGCGGTCCAAAAACCTTTTTGCGCAACGCTTGTGATCACAAGCGTCAGCATCGGACCGGGCATCATTGCTCCTGTAAAAGCTACAACCAGAGAACCAAAAAAAATTTGAATTATCTCACTCATGATGTATAGGTAACGATAAATTTCATATTGTCTGGCGGACAACTTTATTTACAAGACTGCCTATGTTCTCAATTTCACAGACTACCACATCGCCGGGAACCAGGAAATTTTTTTCATCCGTAAATGCTCCTACGCCTGCGGGGGTGCCTGTTGCAATAAGGTCGCCTTCTTCAAGAGTGATTGACTGGGAAATGAAAGAAATAAGTTCAAAAACCTTGAAAATCATATCTTTTGTATTGGAATTCTGCCTGAGCTCTTCATTTACATAAGACTTCAAATTTAAATTTTGAGGATCATCTATTTCTGATTTAGGGACAATCACGGGGCCGAGCGGTGCAAAAGTATCAAAGCTTTTGGCCCTGAACCACTGACCTTCATTTCTCTGCAGATCGCGTGCAGTAATGTCATTTATGATAGTATAGCCATAGATATAGTCATAAACGGCTGCCTCGGGGATGTTTTTCATTTTCCTGCCGATGACTATTGCCAGTTCAACCTCATAATCAAGCTCCTGGGTCTGCGGAGGATAGATTATATTCTGGCCGTTTTTTATTACCGCATTGTTCGATTTTGCAAACAGCACGGGCTTTGAAGGGAATCTTCCATCCTGCTCGTTTACGTGCGATTTGTAATTCATACCCACACAGATGATCTTACCGGGAAAGTATTCCCCGATATCGAATTTGCTGTTTTTGTTCATCTCGATTATGCCTTCCTATTAAATTATACTTAAACTAAAACTTAATATGCCGTTTGCAAAATCGAACAAT
>JAMCVO010000214.1 GCA_023475715.1 Actinomycetota bacterium | reverse complement strand
CGAAAAATATTATTATTTTGCTGTGTATCTGAAGCAGTGCCCTGGGCAGACATGTTTTTAGCCATGATTACTCCGGGAAAAATTAAAACTAAAATCAAAATAAAAATAAAAAATAACAATGCCAAACGTCCATAGAACATATTAATGATCCCTCCGTTTTAAATGCCCAAAAATCCCTGAAAGATTTTTATTAGGAATATACTCAAGTGTCGATTTTTGTTCGGGCTCAAGTGTGGATTTTTGTTCGTGCTGTCTGCTAACCTCCCAAACTGGTATTATGGGAAAAACTTTGGCAAAAAGAGCAACAAGCAGGGCGAAACCAGCTAAGGCTGCTAATGTAATCGATATTTCTACCCAGGTTGGTTTATATACTCCAAACTCAAATGGCATCAACGGTACCTGCAGGGTAGGGAGGATAATCATAAACCGCTTAATCCACATTACCACAGTTATAATTACTGAAGCAATTACAATTCTGGGAATAATGCGGATTTTTTTGAAAACAATAAGAAAAGCAGGAATTATCAAACCACCTAAAATAAATGTCCAAAACCAGATAGCACTTTTTCCTAACATAAGCTGAGCAAGAAGCTCTTTATCGCCCATTTCAACCTTATATGCAAGGGTCCAATACTCGGCAAGAGTAAAATATGCATACAAAAGAAGTAAAGTCATCAGCAGATAGCTAAGATTTCGAAAATGTCTTTCAGTAATAAATTCCTCCAGATGAAACAATTTTCTGAAGATAGCCATCACTATAAGTATGGCTGCAATACCTGAGAATATGGCCCCGATAACAAAATAAGGGCCAAAAATAGTGCTATTCCAGCCAGGACGAAGCGTCATTGCAAACACAAAGGACACTACAGTATGCACAGATACTGCAATTGGAATAATAATAATAGTCATAATACGAATACCCTTTTCCAGCAGCTGTTTTTGTTCAGGAGAATTTCTCCAGCCTGCTGCCAAAACTGTATAAAATTTTCTTTTAACAGGCGAGGACTCTTTACCCAAGCTATCTCTTAAAATGGCCATGTCGGGGATAAGTGGCAGATACAGGAAGATAAGACTTCCGGTTAAATAAGTTGTTATGGAAGTAATATCCCATATAAGAGGCGACAAAAACCTTCCGTAAACAAAAAGATTCAATATTCTATCAGGACGCCCCATATCAATAATGGGCATTATTCCTCCCATCATGAGAGCTACAACTGTAATAACTTCAGCTATTCGATTTATCGGGGTTTGCCAGTGAACTCCGCTCAGGCGCAAAATAGCCACGACCAATGCTCCTGCATGGCTGATTCCGATAAAAAAGACAAAATTAACAATATAAAAGCCCCATAAGGCTACATCACGCATTCCGGTTACAATAAGACCATACCGTAATTGGGTAATATACGCATAGCCACCCCATGCAATAACAGCCAGCATAACCAATAAAAAGCCATAGTAGCCCTTAGAAGTATAATTTAGGGGTCTAAAAACAGAGCTTTTTAAGCGGTCATCGAAATTACCATTTATATCCGCTTTCATTTAATCCTCACTTCCTTTCCACACTATTGATTTGAGCTCGCGAAGATCGTCGGGATGCCTGCCAAGGAGCTGGCCATGTCCTGGCAAGTACCACACCCGGGGCTGAGTACCCAACTCTTCCTTATAACGGTATGCATTATTCTCATCAAGAAACTTGGAGAGTTGTACTACCTCCACACCATTGCTTGCCGTGTTTCTGTTAAAATCACCCATATAAAGAGCCTTCATAGGACAACCTGCAACACAAGCTGGCAATTTACCTACCTTAAGTAAGTGTGCACAAAATATGCATTTAATGACCGTTCCTCTTTTAGCCGGTACCGGAAATTCAGGAGAATATTTAGCGAATGCTGCCTCAGGAGGAAGATTAGGCGTGCCCCAATTGAAGAAACGCCTCTGATATGGACAGGCTGCCATGCAAAGCCGGCAACCAATGCATCGAAAGTGATCAACTAGGACTATGCCCTCTTCATTATGATATGTAGCTTTTACGGGGCATACTTTCACGCAGGGAGCATTTTCACAATGATAACAAGGGGTAGGCATAAAATAATTTCCTTCTCCTGGTTGTTCTACCTTATAAACTTCAATCCACTTTTGTTCTTTGGGAACAAAGTGCATTGCTATACAGGCTTGGGTACATTGAGGTGGCTTATCAATGGTGACACAACCTTCACACTTACGTAAATCGATTACCATACACCACTGACTTAATGCTTTATTACTTGTTTGCTGTGTCGAATCTTTCGCTCTGGACCGGCTCAACACGTTTAATATTGATGAGGACATGATAGCCAACCCTATCATTCCTCCTGATATCTTTAGGAAATCCCGTCTGTTCAAATCTTTTTTCATTTATCTCTGCTCTACCTGCTAAATAAAATTTCTTTAAATACTTATTCTTTAAAAAAGTAAAACATTCTGTACCTAAGTAATTTTGGACAAGCTTTTATTTTTCGCTATTTCCATCATTAATGGTTTTTTTAATATCTTCTAGTTCCTGTTTTGCTGCATTTTGAACTTTATTTGTTCCTTCCTTAAAACCATTTATTGCCTGACCCAAGGATTTTCCAAGCTCTGGTAGTTTGCTTGGACCAAAAATAATCAGAGCAATAACCAAAATTATGGTTAACTCCTGCCATCCCAGACCAAACATTTTATATCTCCAATCTCTTGCTTCCAGTTTTGTTAATAAATTTCAATAACCTTTTAAAAACTGAACTCTTATAATAGTCAATCCACGATAATTATTCCTTTATTAATTAAACAGGAGCTTTTTAGGGCTCCTGTTTAAAAAAAACAGAATAATAATTAAAGGATTAGTTTTAATATATAGGAGAAAAATTAAAAAAGAATTAAAAAAAAATTAAAATTTTCTAATTTTTCCTATTTTATAAACACAAGATACATCGAACTTATTTATATTCTAATGGTAGACTTATTTATATTTATCAGATTTATTTATATTCATTACCTGAAGTTTTTCAGTTATTTTATCTTCACTATTTTTGATATACAATGTGCTCATAGAAACCTTGAAAATTCATAAATTATGAAAATCTTTTAGAAAAAAAGAGGTAATAGATGGAAACAACAGCTGTATTGGCATCATCCCGCTGGATAGTGATCCTGCACGCAGCACTAGGCGAAATTGGAATTCTATCTTTCTTATGGGTATTAATGGAACTTATCAGTAAACAGGAAAAGAGTTATATCAGAGCAAAATGGATTTCTTTGGGTGGAGTTATTTTACTTTTCGTAAACTGGTTTATAGCAGGGACCAATTATGTTATGCATTACAAGAACTTGGTAGAGCCTGCCATAAAAAATACAAATATTCTCTGGGTCAATAATATAATTATGGAGATAAAATTACATATTTTTTTATTCATTCCTATTTTAGCCCTTTTCTTATTTCTTACAATTCTTTCATTTCCCAGATGGAGTTCAGATATTAAAATACCGAGGAAACCTATTTATGCATTATGTATATTAATAGTTTTTTTAGGTTTTATAATGGTTAGCTTTGGTTATATCGTATCAGCATCTGTAAGAGCAAATTTAGGAATTTAAATTTAGCATGAAAAACATAAAGGCATTTTCAATATCATTAATAGTCACCATAGGAATTATTACTTTAGTTATAATAATTGAAGAATTGTCAGTTTCATTCGAAAATATCTTAAAATCAATAACGGGTCACCCATGGATTACTCAGAGTATGATAGGGATAGTATCTTTTGCCATTCTTTCAGTTATTTTTTGTCTTACGATTAAACCGGATAATGAAAACTCAGCCAAATATATATGGGGTACATTTTTTACTGCACTGGCAAGCACTATTACTTTAATTTTATTTTTTACATTCCAAAAATAGATTGAAAGTGGAGACATGACTCATTTTTTTACCTTTAAGACATAACCAATACCTCTTATATTATGTATGAGCTTTTCCTTAAAATTTTCATCTACTTTTCTTCTGAGATATTTTATGTATACTTCAACTATATTTGAATCATATTCAAAATCGTAGTTCCAGATATTTTCAGCAATTTGCGCTTTTGTTAAAATCCTCTCTTTGTTCCTGAGCAAATACTCCAGCAATGAGTATTCCTTGATGGTTAGTTCAATAGTTTTACTATTGCGCTTAACTTCTCTTGTGGTAAGGTTTAAAGATAAATCGGCTATGCTTAACTCACTGACAATCTTTTGTGATTCACGCCTTAAAAGTACTCTGATTCTTGCAATAAGCTCTTCAAAGGAAAATGGTTTTGTCAGATAATCGTCTGCGCCCATTTCAAGTCCTTTGACTCTGTCACTTATTGAATTTTTAGCAGTTAAGAGAAGTACGGGGGTGTTTATTTTTTTTGCTCTTAAGCTTTTAAGGATTGAAAGACCATCTATGATTGGCAGCATAATGTCTAAAACGATACAGTCATATTCATATGTGTTAATCAGGCCTAAGCATATTTTACCGTCTTTTGCTGTATTGACAACAAAACGCTCCTGTTGCAGCCTTTGGCTTAATATCTTAAGTGTTTGTAATTCATCTTCAGCGATTAAAATTTTCAAATTTAAAATCCTTGTTATATATAAAAATGGTTAATTTATTAGTTTAAAAATAAATAATTTATAAAAATATTATATATGAATTTATAAAATAAAAAAAAGAATATCGGGGAATACCAATTTTTTTATCATTTTAAAACTTGATTAGAAAATTCTAATTAATTTTTAATAGTATTTTAATTTACCTTTTATAACATAAGTCATAAAGTTATTAACCATTTGGGGGAGTATAAAAATGAAAAAATTCATTATCGTTATAGTTATACTAATCGCTTTGGTATTATCTTCTATTTTGCTTAGCAGTTGTACACAAAAAACAGTTTCACAGCAGAATCAGGAAGAAGAAAATAGTTGGACTACAGC
Organism: Actinomycetota bacterium; assembly: GCA_023475715.1. The sequence continues at coordinate 415 of JAMCVO010000214.1, read as the reverse complement.
AAGCTGGTAGAGAATATAATTTTGGAATTGATGTAGGATTATTAGCATCAAGGAAATTTCTATTTTTTTAAATAATTAAGCTATTGGCTTATCCAGTAATACAGGTTTTTTAATACAGGATTTTTTATAGGTGTATTGAAAGTCTTGCATATAATCTGTTTATAATCATTCATTTTTATTTTCAAGACTTTTATTTGTGCAGGCGCATAGTTTTATTATTGCTGACCTCAAAAATAATATTTTTTAGAACTTTTACAGTTTTATCCAAAAAATCTTAAATATTGCTGATGAAAATTTTAATCGCTGAAGATGAATTACAAACACTTAAGATATTAAGCCAAAGGCTGCAACAGGAGCGTTTTGTTGTCAATACAGCAAAAGACGGTAAAATATGCTTAGGCCTGATTAACACATA
>JAMCVO010000411.1:1965-5387 GCA_023475715.1 Actinomycetota bacterium | reverse complement strand
CAATCATTGGCCTTCTTACGGAAACGCCCGGAATGTATGAAAAAATTTCTGCTTATGAAAACTTGAATTATTTTTCGGGATTTTACAGAATTGATGAGCAGAAAAGAAAATCAAATATTATGAAATTCCTGAAAATGTTTGACCTATGGGACAGAAAAGACAGCCTGGTAAGCACTTTTTCAAAAGGCATGAAACAAAAGCTGGCACTTGCAAGAGCTCTGGTGCATGAACCTAAAATATTATTCCTCGACGAACCTACTGCAGCTCTTGACCCTGAAAGTGCATATATGGTCAGGACTTTCATCGAGAACCTCAAGAATGAAAGAACTACTGTTTTTTTATGTACCCATAACCTGGAAGAAGCTTCAAGCCTGTCAGATATCGTATGCATAATTAAAAGTAAAATCATAAAGATCTCAACGTTGGATGAACTTCAAAAAAATAAAAAAGAAAAGAAGATAGAAATAGTGTTTAAAGAAAATGCTCAAAAATACACTGATTTGCTTAAAACATTTAAAGAAATTTCGTCACTGGCGTTAAAAGAAAATAAGATAATATTTGCACTTGAAAATCCGGAAAATTTAAATCCAAAAATAATAAAGTTTCTCGTAGATAATGGTTCGGAAATTATATATTTCAATGAGATAAAGGCAAGCCTTGAGGAAATCTATCTGGACCTGATTAAAGGATAGTGTTTGGGGAAAAACAAATTCATGAAAAATGCATTAAAAATATTTAGAAAAGAAATAAAAGAAATTATAAAAAACAGAAGCATATGGCTTCCCATACTCATTGTAAGCTTCATATTTTCCATGGCATTTCCGGCAATACTTACCATGTCGGTTGAAGCAATTGTAAAAGATCCTGATACTGCGGGATTCATAGCAAAATTCTTTGATGCTTCCTCAAATGTTTATGAATCTATGATTTTATTTATGATTAAACAGTTTATAATTTTCCTGCTGCTTATACCTGCTATGCTCCCAAGTCTTATCGCACCGGCATCAATTGTGCTTGAAAAAGAAAGCAACACACTGGAACCTTTGCTTGCAACTCCCATAAAAACAAGCGAGCTTCTTTTAGGGAAAACCTTAACAAGTATGATACCATCTTTAATCATCTCTACAATTAATTTTATCTTAATTACTATAGTGGTTGATGTTTTTGCTTATATTAAGATAGGTATAACTCCCCTGCCTACATGGGAATGGGTGATCGCTGCTTTCATTTTGAGTCCGGTGATTTCTTTTATAATAACAATGATAAGCATAATTATTTCCTCAAAATCTACAGACATAAGATCTGCTCAAGGTATAGGAGCTGTAATTATATTTCCGATCTATGCAATAATCGGATTTCAGATTGCTGGATTTTTCATGCTTAATATTAAATATCTTCTGGTGGGCTGCCTGATTTTAATTGCAGTTTGTCCATTGATTCTTAAACTTGCAATTAAAGTATTCGATAGGGAAAATATCCTCACCAAATGGAAAATGAAATAAAAAATTAAGATTCGTTTTATTAAGCCTTAATGTCTTTCTGCTTCATTATCAATTCTTTGATAAGATTGAGTTCTTTTTCTGTAAAATCTTTTACTTTTTTATAATTATCAATAACAGTATTGACAATATCTTCATATTTATCTTTTGTTAAATCTTTTATCTTGCCGGCTTTTTCTTCAACTTTATCTTTTATTTCAACAGCAATTCTCTTTACGTCTGACCTCAATTCTTCACCGGTTTTTGTTGTAAGAAAAAGAGCCGCTAAAGCTCCGACAATTAAACCAAGGCTAAAGCCAATTATTCCACCCTTAATTGTTGAAAATCCATTATCTGAATTACCACACATATGTCCTCCTTAAATATTTCTTAAAGTTTTACTTTCTGCTATTATAATTTAATTCTAGTTTAAATTATAGCAGAAAAATTTTTGAAACATAAATCAATGAAATTGTACAGCTACGCTAATGACATTAAAACAAATTTAAAAATTAAAGAAGTCATGGCTTTTCCAGATATGGGAAACCCAGGAATTGGTTTAAAGAAATATATTTTAGAATATGACTCCCCTTACAAAACCGGAATTAAAGAAAATGACACAGTTTATGCAGAACTTTTTCTGGGTAAAAGTGACACGCTTCTTATATTTGTTCATGGATTTGCTACAAACCGAAAAAAGGTTGTCAATTATAATAGCTTCATATACAACATAGTTAATAAAAATATAAACTGCGCATTCATAAACCTGCCTTTTCATCTTAATAGAACACCGGGTGTTGAATTAAGCGGCCAGAGGCTTATCAGCTATGATGACAAGGAAACACTTTTATTTTTTCATCAAAGTGTCGTTGACATCAGAAAACTTATCGATATCAGCCTTGATTTGCTTCCTTTAAAAAAAATAATAATATGTGGCATTAGTCTTGGCACCATGGTTTCTGTAATATCCATGTCCTGCGACAGCAGGATTTCAAAGGGCATATTTTTAATTGGAGGTGGAAACTGGAATGAAATCCACTGGAAAGGTTTTTTGAGATTCCTTCTCAAAGGCAATTGCATGGAAGAAGACTTTATAACAAAAGAAAAATGCAGCCAGTATTACAGCCGCTTTCCAGATTTTTTAAAAGATTTCAAAGAAATTGAAATTGAAAATTTATCATGGGATCTGGAAAATTATCCCCAACTCAAGCAAAAAGTACAAAAAATGTGCTTTCTCTGCGATCCTGTAGCTTTTGCGGATAGAATCAACCCTAAAAATGTACTTATGATCAATTCAAGATTCGATCATTATTTTTCGAAAAAATCTACTAAAGAATTATGGGAGGCCCTTGGAAAACCGCAGATTTACTGGTTTAACAGACTGCACACAAGTAAAATGATTTTAAATCCCAGGATATTTGAAAAAATATATGAATTTATCACACAATAAGCAGTTTTACTTTAGGTTTTAATATACTCTGATTTTAAAAGTGTTTTTAAGGCAAAAAATGTAACCCACTTGCTGGGTTTATTCTTTTTTTCTATATCGACGAGCATCCTGCCGTTTAATGAAAACTCCATTTTCCATGTTCCATCTTTTTGCCTTTTGGCGGAAATATATTTCAATGCAGCCTTGAGATTGGATACATTTTTACTGCAGCCTGCATCTACCAATGCAGAAGTCATTTCCAGAATATCGCTCTGATAACCTCTTGGAAAGCCAAATAAGAACCACTGGTTGCTTCTTGGTTTTTTTCTTGGATATTTTGCTTCTACCATATTATGACTTAAGAGAAATTTTATTGCCCTGTTTGCCGCACTAATGACTGCATCGTCGAAAAAAAAAAAAAGAATAAACCCAGCAAGTGGGTTACATTTTTTGCCTTAAAAACACTTTTAAAATCAGAGTATATTAAAACCTAAAGTAAAACTGCTTATTGTGTG
>JAMCVO010000411.1:0-1955 GCA_023475715.1 Actinomycetota bacterium | reverse complement strand
AATCTGGATGAAATTAAAAACTGGCTTGCCTGCAGGAAAAAATAATATTCTTGGTTTTTTTCTTGGATATTTTGCTTCTACCATATTATGACTTAAGAGAAATTTTATTGCCCTGTTTGCGGCACTAATGACTGCATCGTCTCTTTTGTCTTCAGATATTAAATTTAAAGCCTTAAGAATTTTAATAGTACCCCAGGGACATCTGAAATTTTGCCTGTATTTGCACCTGTAATCAGTCCTGAAAACAAAATCCGTTATAAAACTTACGGTTTTTTTCGTGAAATCCTCGTCCGCATATCCCAGCCGTAAAAGCATTTCAAGAGTTATTCCTTGCATGCAGGCAAGATTGCCTGAATATCTCCCAAATGAAGGGAAAGAACCCTTATCATTCTGCATATGCCTGATTATAAGATGTGCAGCTCTATCTACAGTCTTATTTTTATTATTTACTCCAAGCTGTGAAAGGAAATAAAGCTGCCAGAATGTATTTTTATAAAGCGGGTTAAAAGTAAAATTATCCTCATACCACCAGCCCTGGGAATTTTGAAGTTCTAAAATAGATTTTGCTGGTTCACTTTTTAGTATTTCTCCGTTTAAAGCATTGACTTCTTTTGCGCTAAGCTCCTCCCCAAAGATATCTTTTCTGGTAAAATACTTAACTGAAGGATTATCATCCTCTAAAAGCCAGCTTACTATTTCTTCCATAGTGAAATTTTTGGTATTTTTAAAAAAATTAATATTACTTCAAAAGTATTATAACAAATATTAATATTTTTTTTAAAGTAAAATTTTAAAAACCTGGCGAATATTATTTTTTCCTGCAGGCAAGCCAGTTTTTAATTTCATCCAGATTAGGTTCTGCAGGGTCAAAGCAAACCCTGTTTAAATATTTTGAAGCCTCGTATAAGACAGGAGAAAACAAACCGTGTACTCCGGCAATATGATGTATATATGGACCCGCTATCAGCTTTTCTTCCCATATACTCCAGTCTCTGGCTTTTATCCAGAGGTAAGTACCTTTAGTTTTTGGACCATCTATTCCTTTTGCTTCACCAACAAAGAGTGAATATTTTCCATTAACCCCGTCAAACCTTATTACTGAAACATCTCCCCCTTTGATTTCCCAGTTACAGGTACCAGGCGGGAATCCGTCAAGAACAAAATGATATCCGATACTGCCCTTTTCCCCTTTTTTTCTTAAAGATGATGGGAATGGACCGCAGTGCCAGAGAAGTTCACTGTTGTCATCCTCGGGATTTCTTATGGTAAGATCTGCAAAAAATACAGGATTTTCATTAAAGGCCGCAGCTTGAGCAATCAGAGCGGAAATTGCTCCGTTAATGTCTGTTTCACATGCGACAGGAATTTTTTCGTCAAACATCAATGAATTTGCAAGGCAAGGAAGTACTCCGAACATTGTCTGAAGACTTGTCCAGCACTGGATTGCGAAAGCATTTATAGCTTGCTCAGTGGCAATTTTTTTCATTACTGCTTTAAGCGCCACTATATTTTTCAATGATTCCTTTTCAATTTCAACATTCATATTTTTTATTATAAAATCATAAGTTTTATTGAATTCCTCATCTGGTTTCTGGCGCATTTCCTTTGCCATGCTTACAATATCCCCAAGATTAAAAGGAACAATCTCAACCCCAAATCTCTCAAGCAATTCGCCTTCATTACAGATAACGGTCCAGAAATCACCAGGCCTGACACCAATCTGGCCAATCTTTATTTTTCTAAAAGCTTTTACCACATTTGCCGCTTTGGTGAAATTTTCCAAACCTCTGACAAATATTTCATCGTCTATTCTTGAATTTACTATATATGTAAAAGGAGTATTTAACCTTTGCAGTATTTTACTTGTTGCAAACAAACCGCACTGTGTATCTCTTAACCTGGAACCATCAGCCAGAGGAGCCTCATCCCTGGGCCCCCAGAGTAAGAAAGGCTTT
>JAMCVO010000353.1 GCA_023475715.1 Actinomycetota bacterium | reverse complement strand
ATTTTATTCAGCTTTATCTTTTTTGAAAGTTTTTAAAAATAAAGGTTCAGCAATTATCTATGTAACTCATAAATTAGAAGAAGTATTTTTAATTTGTGATAGCGTAAGTGTTTTAAGAGATGGAAAATTGATCGGAACAGATAAAATAGAAAACCTAAATAAAGAATCTATCATAGAAATGATGGTTGGGAGAAAGCTTAAACTTTCCTCTTATGGTGATTTATCTGCTACAGACGAACTTGCACTTGAGGTAAAAGAACTCTTCAAAAAAGATAAAGCTGATAATATTAATTTTAGTTTATTTAAAGGTGAAATTTTAGGTTTCTATGGTCTTGTTGGATCCGGAAGGACAGAGGTTGCCAAATTAGTTGTAGGATTAGATAAAAAAGATAGAGGAAATATTTTTATAAAAGGGAAAAAAGTAATTATTAACACTCTTTTTGACGGGCTCTACAAATATAAGCTAGGTTATATTTCAGAGAATAGGAAAGAAGAGGGATTATTACTAAATAGCGATGTAAAAACAAATATATGCATTACCTTGTGGCAAAAAATTGTTTCAAGATTATTAAAATTTATAAGTGATAAAAAAGAATTAGAAATATCCAAAGAATGGGTAAAAATTTTAGATATTAAAATCAGCAGTTTGAATCAGAAAGCATTAAGTCTAAGCGGTGGTAACCAGCAAAAGGTAAGCTTGTCAAAATGGCTGGCTGCCGATTGCGATATATTGATAATAGATGAACCTACCGTAGGGGTTGATGTTGGCGCAAAAGAAGCGATACATGAAATAATATTTAATCTGGCTAAAAAAGATAACAAATCAGTTATATTGATATCTTCAGATATGCCTGAAATAATTAAATTATCAAGTAGAATCCTAGTGTTTAAAGATAAAAAAATTGTAGGAGAAATAGGAAATATTAACTCTGCTTCAGATTATGATCTTTTAAGTAGAAAAATTGGTTCTTATTTACATTAGCCTATATTATCTTTTTTATAAAACTATGAGATTTCTTGATTAGTGAACTATTAATATTAAAAAACGGTGATAAATTTACTGTTGTCCAATCGTAATAGGGAGGATAGGTATTTTGTGGTAAATCTTATAGCAATACCATATGGTAATGAAATTTATAATCTAAAATTAAATTACGAATTAGATATTTTAAAATCTGAAGAACTTATCCCTGTAAACAATCTGGAGAAAGAACTACTTAAAAAATTAAACAGTCCCATTACCACCAACAGCTTAAATTTGTTATTAAAAAATAAAAAGAATGTCTGTATTGTTGTTTCAGACAACACTAGACCTCCCAATAAACCAATTTTAAATACAATAATACCCTATATTTTGGATTCGGGGATAAAGAAAGAAAATATAACAATACTTGTAGCAACAGGCTCCCACGAAACACTTACAAATTTTCAATTAATCGACTTATATGGTGAAGATATATATAAAAATTTCAAAATAGTTTGCAGCGATTGTTATAGAACTAATGATTTTGATGATGTTGGTTATATTGCAGATGGTATCCCTATAAAGATAAACAAAGTTTTTTTAAATGCAGATTTTAGAATAGTTACAGGTCTTATTGAACCACATCCTTTTGCAGGTTTTTCCGGAGGCAGAAAATCTGTCTGCCCGGGTTTAATAGATGCTGAAAGCTTTAAAGTGATGCATGGGACACAAATGGTATTCTCAAAATACAATGAAATTGGTATGCTCAAAAATAACAGGTTTCATCACATTGCAACGGAAGTTGCAAAAAAGGCAGGAGTAGATTTTATAATAAACATTTCTATAAATAAGGAAAAAAAAGTAACTAATTTGTTTTGTGGAGATTTAGTCAAGGCATTTGATGAAGGTGTAAAATTTGTAAAAAATACTTCAAAAATTAAAGCAAAAAAAGAATATGATCTAATAATTACGTATGGTGGTGGTCTAGGCCTTGATAGTTATTACTATCAACTTGCAAAATCAATCAACATTGCAACTCATTATTTAAATCCGTACGGTAAGGTAATTGTATTTGGAAAATGCAACCGTGGGCTTGGTACCCCGGTCCTTTCCAGCATGCTTGAAAATGCAAATAATTGGAAAGAAGTAATAGAGCATATCGAATCCAGTAAAGAATTTATTTCTGAGCAATGGAATGCACAGTTTGTATATAGCGTAATTAAGAAAGCAGAAGTTTATATTTTTTCTGATGTTTATGAGAGATATCATTTTTTGGAAAAATTAACACCCAGAGTTAGGGATATAAATGTGTTTATAGAGGAAATGAAAAAACAAAGAGGAGATATTAAAATAGGTTTTATTGAAGATGGACCCTTTTCAATTTAATTAGTCTTAAGTTTAAAATGCTTTGAACTCATAAAATTATTCGATATAAAAATATTTTGTAATTTGAGGAAACAACCAAAAATGTAGATATTTAAAAGGAGGGATTAAGTAAATGAAATTAAAAGATAAAGTGGCTATAGTTACCGGAGGTAATTCAGGGATCGGTAAGGGAATTGCCTTAGCATATGCTCGAGAAGGTGCTAGAGTATGCATAGTAGGTAGAAATTTGGAGAGAGGTCTGGTGGTTGTAAAGAAAATAAAAGAGATTGGTTCTGAGGCTATCTTTGTACAGGCAGATGTAAGTGAACTAAAAGATACTCTCAACTTTATAAGCAGGACTCTGGAAGCTTTTGGTGAAGTTAATATAATAGTCAACAATGCAGCCCTCATTCATCAATCCAGGTTAGTGGATTTAAAAGAAGAAGATTGGGATCGTATATTAAAGGCAAACTTAAAAAGCGTCTTTTTGGGAAGTAAATATGTAGCGCTCCAGATGATAAAACAAAACAAAGGGGGCAGGATAATAAATGTTTCTTCAATTCATGCAAAAATTTCAGAACCCCAAGCTGCTCCATATACTGCAGCCAAAGGGGGATTGGAGGCTTTTACCAGAACAATTGCCACAGAGCTTGCACCTTATAAAATAACTGCAAACATACTTGCACCAGGTGCGACTTATACTGAGCTGACTATCCCTATGTATACACCTTCAGTTAAAGAAGCTCTCTTTAAAAGAATTCCCTTAAAGGCAATAGCTAACCCTGAAGATATTGCCTGTGGTGCAGTTTTTATGGCTTCTGATGAATCCTGGTATATGACTGGAGCCAGAATATGCATTGATGGAGGCTATGAAATGGATGGAAGTTTGCCAGACGCAGAATACTGGAAAGAATAAAAGTTTTATATTTTATTTTGCAAGTTCGTAGAGAAAGCAGGTGGATAATTATCAAAAACATAATTGATATCAGCGTAGAATTATCACCCCATACTATAATTTATCCAGGTGATCCGACACCGGAGTATGGTCTTCTATTCAGTTTGGATAATAATGAGATTGCCAATGTGGGATATATAAAAACTGGAATCCATCATGGTACCCATGTAGATGTTCCTTATCATTTTAAAAATGGAGAGAGGACTTTTGAACAAATACCTATGGAGCATTGGATTGGAAAAGTTTTGGTAGTTGATGCCACATCTTCTGAGAAATGTATCAGAGACGAAGATTTAAGAAAAATTCCCTTAAAAAAATATAAGAGAATTTTGTTTAAAACCAGGAATTCTACGGATTATTATAAGCTGCCGGAATTTTACCCACAGTTTATTTATCTTGATAAAAGTGCTTGTGAATTGATGGTAAAATCAGGGATAAAAACTGTAGGTATTGATTACATTACCGTAGATCCTCATGGTAGCGAGGATTTTCCGCACATAGGACACTTCTTCTTAATGGTGTTTGCATTATTGAATGTTTGAATTTGGAATGTGTAGAACCAGGAGAATATTTTTTAATGTGTCTGCCTTTAAAGTTAGTTGGTACTGACGGATCACCAGCACGTGCAGTGCTTTTAAAAAAAGGATTTACTGTTTAACAAACCAAAAGAAGGCTTAAATTGAAAGCAATAGTAAAAGAAAAAAAAGGCTATGACAATATAGCCTATAAGGAAGTGCGAATCCCTGAAATAAATGATGATGAAGTACTTATCAAGGTCAAAGCAGCAGGAATATGCGGCTCTGATATCCATATATTTAATGATGAGTTTCCTTACTGGCCTCCAGTAACACTGGGGCATGAATTTGCAGGGATTGTAGAAAAAACTGGTAAAAATATTAAAAGATTTAAGATCGGTGACAGGGTTACGGCAGAACCTCAGCAGAGAGTATGTGGAGTCTGCAGATTTTGCAGGCTAGGGCTTATTCATCTTTGTTCTTCAAAAAGATCTCCCGGCTGGGGAATTGATGGTGCAATGGCAGAATATATAAAGCTTCCCGAGGGTCTGCTTCATAAACTGCCTGACAATATATCTTTTATAGAAGGAGCAGTAATAGAGCCTGCATCAACCGTAACTCATGCAATAATTGAAAGGGGAAATATAAGGCCGCAAGATTTTGTTGTTGTAATGGGGCCGGGTCCTATTGGTCTTATTGCTGCTCAGATTGCAAAAGCATCGGGTGCTAAAAAAGTGGCAATTACAGGACTTGATGAAGACAAGGACTACAGGTTTAAAGTTGCAGAGGAGCTGAAAATAGATTTTATAATAAATGTCCAAAGGCAAGATTTGAATGATTTAATTTTGAAAAATACTGAAGGTTATGGCGCAGATTTTGTGGTTGAATGCAGCGGCAGTGAGAAAGCAATAAATTCCGCTATTGAAATTTTAGCTAAAAACGGAAAGTTAATCGGTGTTGGTTTTAGCGGAAAAGAAAATCTTAGCATTAACTGGGATAGGGCAGTGTTTAAGGAACTTAATATCATCACTTCCATGAGCTCTACCTACAGCTCCTGGAAATATACAATAGATATACTTAAGGAAAATAGTATCAATTTAAGTAAAGTGGTATCTGATATTTTACCGTTGTCAAAATACAAGGAAGGTTTTGATAGAACTATCCATAAGAAAGGCTTAAAAATTATTCTTGTTCCCGACGAAGAGTTTAAGACAGTTACATAATTTAAAGCATCTCAGGTATATTAATAAAAAATATTGACAGCAGTGTTCTGAAATTGTATTATTATTCATAACATGAATAATAATTATTCAAGTAATGAATTAAAATACATAAATAGGTGGCAGTCTGCATTATTGAAAAATGCTTTGGCCAATTATCCTGTTGTAATTATTACCGGAGCCCGGCAGGTAGGGAAAAGCACATTTTTAAGAAATGACAAGAATCTAAAAGGCTGGAAATATTTAACACTTGATGATTTTGACTTACTCCGACAGTCCAGGAATAATCCGGAAAGCCTATGGCTGGACTCAGATCATATAATAATTGATGAAGCACAAAAATCACCAGACGTACTTTCTTATGGATAGTTCT
>JAMCVO010000178.1 GCA_023475715.1 Actinomycetota bacterium | reverse complement strand
GATTTTTTTGCGGATAATCAGCTTGCAAATCATTATGTATTTGTCTATGAGGATATTATGGATAAATTAAAGACATTTTCCAAATTATTGAATATAAAAATGATCTTTTAATTTATTCTTGTTTATTGAATCTTATCATCCTTATTATCTTAAAAAGAAATGGATAAAAAAAATAATCCTAAATTTTTAATTGGCATTGATATTGGCACTTCAAACATAAAAGGTTCACTGTATTCTACGGAGGGGGAGTTAATCGATTATGCCAATTTTGCTTATGACAGCTATACTCCCGAAAATAATTACCATGAACAAAATCCCGATGATTGGGCAAAAGGTTTTATGGATGTAATGAGGTCATTAAGCAAAAGCTCGTCTGTAAAAAAGAATATATTAGCAATTGCACTATCCACTCAGGGCGGAACTATGATTCCTGTTGGCAAAGATTATAAACCCTTGCATAATGCCATTACATGGCTGGACAGAAGAGGAGAGGAAATCTTAAATGGGAATAAAGAGCTTCTCTTAAAAAATGTTGATTTTTATAACAAAACAGGCTGGCGCCTTGATACCAATGTATCTTTTATGCCCCTTTATTGGTTAAAAGAAAAAAGAAGCGATATTTTCAAAAAAATCCATAAAGTTTTATATGTTAATGATTATATGTCAAAAGTACTTACAGGTGCCAATATTCAGGATCCTTCAAATGCTTCCATAACATTATTTTATAACATAAAAAAAGGAAAATGGGACAGCGAGATATTGGATCTGATTGGTCTTAAGGAGGACAATTTTTCCAAGGTAAAAAATTCCGGGGAAATCTTAGGCTTTTTAACTGATGATATTTGCAATAAATTAAATATAGAAGGAAAAGTAGCAATAGTAAACGGCGGCCATGACCAGTATTGTTCTGCCTTAGGGGCCGGAGTACTGGATGAAAATGAAATCTTACTGGCAACAGGCACAGCATGGGTTATTTTTAAAATGCTGAGCAAGCCATTGTTTGATTCAAAGAGATTTTTTGCAATTGGAAGAAATATTATAAAAGATAAATTCGGACTTGTTTATGCAATTCCGGCAGCAGGAGCCTCACTTAAATGGTTTGCCATGAACGTAATGAACCTGGAAAGTGAGAAGAATCTTTTCAAGATGATCGGAGAAGATACTGATAATTTTAAAAATAAAAAAAATAATATTTTATTTTATCCGTATTTGACAGGAAATTTTGGGCCTGATTTTAATTTGAGCAAAAAAGCTTCCTTTTATAACCTGGAAATCGGGCATGATTACGCTGATTTAGCAAAAGCAATCATGGAAGGTATAGGGTTCCAGCTTAACAGAATCTTTACGGTTTTCAACGAAAAAAAGATTGAAACAAAAACAATCAAAATGGTCGGCGGTGCAGCAAAAAGCAGGATTTGGCCCAATATTATTTCAGATATTACAAATAGTGAAATTTTAATACCTATGGACAGGGATTGTGATTTTGCTACAATGGGGGCAGCTATTTTAGCAGGATATGGCATAGGTATATATCACAGCCTGAAAGAAGGTTATGATAAAATGAAAATTGATTTTAATCATATCAAACCGCAGAAAGATAATAGTAATTTTTATAAGATTAAATTCAATGAATTTTTAAAATGTTATTTTTAGTACTCTGATTGATATTTTTATTCTGATAATATTTTCTTGGGAATTTAAATTGCTGCATCTGTTTGGAAAGCTCATAAAGATTCAAATAAAGATTCATAAAAATTCATTATATTGAAATAAATTATATAAACATATAAAATGGCAAAAAAAGTTTTAAAAAGGAGAAATTTAAATTAAAGATATGACCTCAAAAGAAATAATTCTAAATATTCTAAACAAAAAACCATCACCCAGAAGAGGAGTTCTAAATCCCGTATCCTCAACTACTATCGAGCAAATGAAAATGATGAATTCTTTTTTTCCTGAAGCACATTATGAGGCAAAAAAGATGTATGAACTTTCAAGAGCCAACTATGAGATATTGGGTTATGATGCCATAATGCCGGTTTTCAGTGTTGTTATCGAATCTTATGCTATCGGATGTACGGTTGACTGGGGCAGACCTGATATGATGCCTCAGATATTGGGGAAATTATGGAAAAACTATGAAGATATAAAAATTAAAGAAGATTTTCTTTCAAACCCTGCAGTTAAGGCTGTTCTTGAATGCATCTCCCTTCTTAAAAATAGTTATCCCGATGTTGCCGTAACAGGTAAGGTTTTCGGTCCCTGGACACTTGGTTATGATCTTTTTGGAGTAGAAGATTTTCTTATAAAAACCATAACAAACCCTTCGGAAGTAAAAGATATTTTAAATAAGCTCAGCAAAATAACTGTTAAATTTGCCAATGCCCAGATTGAAGCCGGGGCAGATATAATTACAGTAGCAGACCATGCTACTAAAGATTTATGCAGTCCTCTTGCTTACAGGGATTTTTTGATTCCTATTCATTCAATGCTGGCTAAAGAAATCAAAGCTCCAATAATGCTTCATATCTGTGGTGATACTGTGGACAGAATTGAATACATTTGTCAAACTAATGTTGCCTCATTCCATTTTGAGTCAAAAGTTGATGCATGCCAGGCAGTGAAAATAGCTAACGGAAGAATTAAGCTTATAGGTAATATCAACAATCCATTAACTCTTCTCTTTAAGAAACCTGAAGATGTCAAAAAGGAAGTCGAATATGCAATAAAATGCGGGGTTGATATTATTGGTCCTGAATGTGCAGTTCCGCTGACCACTCCGATTGATAACTTGAAGGCAATTGCCAAAATTGTAAAAGAAATGGAAAATTAAGATGCTGCAAATAAAAAACGGTTGTTCCGATAAAGATAACCAGTTAATTTCGACTGTAGAAGCATTCCATAACAGGGCGGGTAAAATAACAAGTTCTTTTATACCGTTTATCCCAAGATTTGATCTTTGGTTTAATGTTAAAAGCCAGTCAGAGCAAAAAGAGCCGCTTCTTGAAGGAGTAAAGGGACTTGAAGATTTTTCGAATTTACTTGGATTTGTGCCTTATACAAATGTGCCTGATTTTATGCCGCAAAGAAAACTTGAAAACAATATCCACCGCGCCCTTGGTTTTTATGACATAATTGAGGCGCCATACAGTATTAAATTTAACAAGGTAAAGGTGAGTTCTTCCAAAAACACAGACAGCAATAGCCTTACAGTAACATATCACACACCTGTAGGAGATGCGAACACGGAAATTATTTATACTCCGGATATGAAAAAATCAGGAACTTCCATCAGCTGGGTAAAAAGCCATATTCTAAAAAATATTGATGATATAAATATTGTGGAATACATATTTGATGATATGGAGATTGTGGATAGGAATTTTAAATACGCGGAGTATATCAATAATAAAAGACCGGATTATATACCAATAGCATATGGATTTATTGCTTGTTCAGGTATGCTGCATATCATGAGGGATTTTTTACCGGTCAACGATTTTTATCTTTGGCTCAATGATTATCCTCAAAAGCTTGAAAAACTTGTAAAAGCCATATCAAAAAAACTTGCTGACATAATTTCAATATTGAAAAAATGCCCTGCAGATATAATATTTTTAGGGGGGAATTTTGACTCAACCATAACTTATCCTGCTTTTTATAAAAAATATATCCTTCCTGATTTTTATGAATTTGTCGAAGAACTGCATAAGTGGGGCAAAAAGGTTGTCAGCCATACCGATGGCGAGAACAGAGCACTCTGGGATTTATATCTTGAAACAAAAATAGATATTCTTGAAGCTGTAGCAGTATATCCCATGGTATCCGAAAGCATGAAAGAAATAATCGAAAAAATGGGAAATAAGGCAACATTATGGGGTCTGGTTGATTTTATCGGAACAACCGTTTTTTATTTGCAGCATCTTAATTTTCATAAGTATATTGAAGAATTGATAGGGTTTGCAAAAAAATATCCGGTAATTCTTGGGATTTCCGACACTTCTCCGATCGATATGAGTATCAACAGATTGCTATACATCAGAGACAGGCTAAAGAAGGAAAATAAGAAATAATTTTTTCATACAAAAACCGTCAGGCTATACCAGTCTTTCCGAATCTAACCAATCTTCTATAGAAACATTAAGACTTGTTAAGATAATTTTATTTGTGTTATAATGTAATACAGGTGATAAAAATGCGTGAAGCTGTAACAATAAGTATTCCAAGAGAATTCAAAGATAAGCTCGACGAATATGCAAAAGAAAAATTTACAGATAGAAGCAATATAGTAAGGGAAGCTCTTAGTCAGTATTTTTCTGCAAATGAGTTTAGAAAAATAAGGGAGCAGATGATTCCGCAAGCCGAGAATTCGGGCATCTTTAATGATGAAGATGTATTTAAAGAAATATCTTAAATCTTATACATTAAATCCATAAATTATAAAAAAATGAGAATATTATTTGACACAAATGTCATAATATCTGCATTTATTACAAATGGAAGTTCATATGAGATATTTAGTTATTGTCTTAGAAATCACGATAACTTTATATCAGACTTCATCATTTCAGAGATACAGGAAAAGTTGCTTACTAAATTTAAATATGATGAAACTATTATTAGAAATGTTATAAATATTTTAAAAAAGAATCTAATTATAGTTAAGTATGAAATGTTAAAAGATAATATATGCAAGGATAGAGATGATGATAATATACTGGCCTCAGCAGTTGCAGCCTCAGCAGATTGTATAATTACCGGTGACATGGACTTAATTGAGCTTAATAAGTATGATGATGTATTTATTATCTCTCCAAAAAACTTTAAAAAATTCGAAAAAGAATTTATTAAATCTGAGATAAAATTATATATGGAGTTTAAAGTTGGAAAATCAAAATTAGCTATTATGCTGGCCGATATAACAAAGCAGGCTACCGATGCTATTGTAAATGCTGCAAATAAGTACTTAAGTCCTGGCGGAGGTGTTTCAGGAGCAATCCACAGAGCAGCAGGAAACAAACTATGGGATGAGTGTAAAAAACTTGGAGGATGCATAACAGGAGAATCTAAGATAACAAAGGGATATAATCTGCAGGCAAAATATGTTATCCATACAGTAGGACCGGTTTACAGTAATTGTCCTGAAGATAAAATTAATCTTGAAAACAGTTACAGAAACAGCCTTGAAATTGCAAGAGAAAATAATTTTAAGAGCATATCATTTCCCTCAATTAGTACTGGTAATTTTGGATATCCTATAAATGAGGCTTCTGAAATTGCAATAAAAACAATAGCTGGTTTTTTAAAAGAAAATCCAAACATTATTATTGTACAAATGGTACTTTTTAGTAAAGAAGATTACGAAATTTATAAAAAGACAGCTTTAAAATTTTTT
>JAMCVO010000607.1:1262-5399 GCA_023475715.1 Actinomycetota bacterium | reverse complement strand
TCCCCTCTCAAGATATCTCTGCCCCAATAAATATACAATTATGATAGGTATACTTATAAGAATTAAAGAGGCAAAAATCTTGGAGTAATCTGCAGTAAATGCAGCTTGAAAATATGTTGGTGCAAAAGTAACAGGTGCTTTATTAAAATCTCTAATAATTACAAGTGGAAGTAAATATTCATTCCATGAATTTAGAAATGTAAAAATTCCCCCTGTTATAATAATAGGTTTACTTAATGGTAATATTATTTTTACAAATTTAAACCAATCTGTAGCACCATCTATGTCTGCTGCTTCAAGAAGTTCGTTTGGAATTTCATCATAATAATTTTTAAACAACAACAGGTTAAAAGCTATTCCAAATGATGTTAAAGGTAAAATCACACCTAAAATATTATTAATTAAATGAAAACTCTTTATAGTCTGGAATATGGGAACTATTAGTGTGAATGGCGGAACCATTAAACCTACAATTGCAGCCAGAAATAAAAAATTTTTCAATGGAAACTTTAATTTAGAAAATGCAAATGCTGCCAGGGCTACTATAGAAAGCCTGATAATCAATACAGATATGGTTATTATAAAGCTATTTAAAAAGAATAGTGGAAAATTTTCTAATCTTATTACCGCCAGATAATTTAAAAAACCTTGTCCAACTAATGACCTTAAAATCATTATGACAATTGGAAAGCCCCAGGTAAAAGCCAAAGCAGTTATTACAAAATATAACAGCAATAATTGATACCATCTCATTTTATAAATCATATTACCAACCTCTTTTAGCCCTTTGCTTTGTCTGATATGACAGGATCACGAATGAAGCTATTAAAACAATAATTAATATTACATTTGAAATTGCTGATGCATATCCTTGTTTATAATAAATCATTGACTGTCTGAAAATATTTGTGGACAATATTTCAGAGTAACCTGCAGGACCGCCTTCTGTCATTATCCATACAAGGTCAAATAATCTTGTTGCAGATATTATTGAAAAAATTACCAGCATTATATGCGTGCTTTGAAGCATTGGAAAAAATATTTTAAACACTATGTGAAAAAATACTGCACCATCAACCCTTGCTGCTTCTATTATCTCATTGGGTATGGTAAGCATGGAAGTATAATATATAACCATGCAAAATCCAACCATCATGAAAACATATGAAAAAGTGACAGTATAGATAACAACTCTGATATTTCCCATCCAGTCAAAAGCAAGGAAATTTAAACCAATTAATTTTAAAAATCTGTTAAGATAGCCTGAATTGAAATCTAAAATTCCAAGTCTTAAATTATATGCAATGACAACTTGTGACAGGACATGCGGTATAAAAAAAATAACTTTATAAATATATTGTAATCTCCCTGGAACATAATTTAACATTATTGCGATGATGTAACCAATAAACATTGCAAAAATTATTGTGCCTATTGCTACTATGACAGTATTGAATAATGAACGAATAAAGTTCTCATCACTAAACAATTTAATATAATTAGCAAATCCTATAAATTCCTTATTAATTCTGCTTACACCATTCCATTTGAAAAAACCCGTATAAAAATTATAACCAGCACCATAATAAATAAAAATTATTAAAAATATAAAGCTTGGTATGATATAAAAAAATGGCTTGATAATTGATTTTTTCATTGGTTTAACTTTGTTTTTTAAATATCCATTAAAATCCCTAACAGGTTTGTACCTGTTAGGGATTTTATATTAATTATTAATTAATTGTTGACTATCTCTCAATTGATTTTGAACTTCATCGATTTTTTTTCAAAGCGTTTTCAACAGTAAGCGTTCCGGACACGTACAATGTTAAGTTATCTATTATTGCTTTCTCTAATTCCGGATAGTTAAGTGTTCTTCTGGCAGTAGGACTGAATTTAGTTTTATTCAACCAGTCAATTACATTCTGAATTGACTCCCTTTCAGCTTCATTTCCTACTCTGTCTTCAATATTTATAGGTGTATTTTTAAGAGCAGCTAAATTTTCCATCTGATTTTGCCATATTGCCTGCCCTTCTGTCATATTCCACTCAATCCATTTCCATGCTGCTTCCTTGTTTTTACAATCCTTGTTTATTGCAAACGCTTGATTCACACCAAATAATAACGTTGGATCCCCAGAACCAGTCAGGTTAAACATCGGTATTACACCAAAAGTCTTATCAGTGACCTTATTTACCTCTTTAGATTTTGTAAGCAGTTCACCCATTACATATGTACCACCCATAATTATTGGATAACGGGATGGTTTTGAAGTTATAAAATTATCATAGGTTAAATCTGGATACCATGCCATTGAAGAAGCACCTGGTTGGACAATTTTTTCATCTGCCAATCGTTTTATATATTCAGCTGCCTCAACAAATACAGGGTCTGTCCAGGAAATTGAACCCTCATTTCCAGCTTTATATACCATACCCGGTTTTATCTCTTCAGCAGCTTTATAGAAGAAATTATTTATACCCATTGGCCAACTAACACCAAAATATGGATCTACACCCTTTATAGGATTTTCCTTGAATTTTTTTAATGCTTCTTTAAGTTCATCTAAAGTTTCTGGAGGTTTTGCTCCAACTTGCGCGAATAAATCTGCATCATAAGCACAAACAAACATCCCGCCTACAGTTACAGGAATCCACCTGAAATCTTTATCAATCTCTTTCATCCAGTTAATTGCGATATCATTATAATTCTCATACCAGTTAGGTCCCCATGCTTTTTCCGCATAAGGTGCCAGAGGTTCGATAAATTCCAGATATGCTTGAAATGCATCACCGCTTTGAAGAGCAAATACATCAGGTCCCTGACCACCGAGCATTGCTGTCTTTAATGCAGTTACATGATCTGCCCATTTTCTTCTGTTAAAATCTATCTTGATATTCGGGTATTTTGCATTAAATGCTGCAATAACTTCCGGCCATTGTGTTTCCGGTCTTGGAAGCCATGACCAATAAGAAATTTCACCACTGATATCTTCAGGTTTCGTAGCAGTAGTTTCTGCGGCTGTTGTTTCTGCAGCTGCAGTAGTCTCTGTTTCAGATACTGTAGTTTCTGCTTTAGTAGTTGCTGTTGTACCCTGTTTACAGCCACTAATGGCGCCAGCTAATATAAAACTAAGTATTATTGTTGACACCATAACTAATAATAGAACTCTTTTCAATTTTAGCCCCTTTCTTTTATTATATAACCTTGATAATTGTAAATAAATCTGTTATTAAAAAAACCACCTCCTTTTTTGTTTGATAGTTAGAAGCTGATAAAAATTTTTGAAAATTAATTAAATCAATAAGTATATATATATTTAGTTATATATATAAGTATACCTACTAAAACAAAAAAGTCAAGTACCCGTTAGTTTGACAGCATAGCTCAAGAACCAATCCCCTTTAATATAAGGCTTTTAGGGGGTTTTTTATTGTAAATTATTATCATTAATATGTAGCATTAAACGGCAAATTGTGCTATAATATAACTATTTTAAAACTATTTAAGGAGAGTTATGTATCTTAAAAAGACCTACAATAAAGAGTCGGGCAGGACCTATCTTTCTATTGCCCAGAAATACAGACACCCGGTAAAAAAAGTATCTACCGACAGGAATATAAAGTCTCTGGGGTACTTAGATGAGCTTGAAAAAAAATATGATGATCCCGTAGCCCACTTTAGGCAAGCCGCCAGGAAGATG
This sequence comes from Actinomycetota bacterium, assembly GCA_023475715.1. The sequence continues at coordinate 1,695 of JAMCVO010000607.1, read as the reverse complement.
ACTGAGGAAGATAATGCCAGAAAGAAGGTAACGCTTAATATAAATATGGGTGAAGAGCTGCCAGAGGATAGCAGGCAAAGAAAGAACCTGGGATATGCTGCTATCTTAAAAATATATCATGAGCTTGAGCTTAACGTGTTTTTTAACAACAGGGCAAGAAATGAGCCTTTTAAATACAATACCAATTCCATTATGACTCTGCTTGTAGTGTCAAGACTACTATCGCCAGGCTCCAAGAAGAAAGCATTTTTAGAAAAACAGAGGTATTTTGAGCGCTTCAGTTTTACCCTAGCTGATATATACCGGGCCCTTTCCCACTTTGCAAAGCTGGAAATAGAGCTCCAGAAGTATTTAAACGAAAAAATAAATGATAGATATACAAGAAATACAAAGACCATCTACTATGATGTGACAAACTTTTACTTTGAGATAG
>JAMCVO010000607.1:0-1235 GCA_023475715.1 Actinomycetota bacterium | reverse complement strand
CAGACGGCATCCCCATCCACTACAGGTTATTTGAAGGAAACAAGCTGGATAAAGAAACATTCCGATCTGTTATTGGCGAGGTAAGAAGAAAATATGGTACCGGAAGAATTGTAGTGGTAGCTGATATGGGAATAATTTCAGGAGACAATATCTACTACCTTACCGGAAAAAATAATGATAATGGTTATGTATTTAGTTTTTCTGTCAAGGGGGGAACCGATGCCTTCAAGGAATATGTACTGGATGATACGGCTTATGTGAGCCCTGACGGCAGGCCGGCAGGAGAGGACACTTCTTTTAAGATAAAATCAAGGAGGGTTTCCCGGGACATAAATGTCAGCCTAAAAAGCAAAAAGACAGCAAAGAAGACCATATATGAAAAGCAGGTAGTGTTCTGGGCTAAAAAGTATGCCGATAAGGCTGCTGCTGAAAGAAGTGAGCTTGTTAAAAAGGCAATACAGCTTGTAGAAGACCCGGCAAAATACGAGAAGGCCACAAGCTACGGGGCAGCCAAATACGTAAAAGATATGGCCTTTGATAAGGATACAGGCGAGATAGTCAAGGGTAGAAAGCCCAGTTTTGATTTTGCCAAACTTACCGAGGATGAAAAATATGATGGTTATTATGCAATAGTTACAAGCGAGCTTGATATGGCTGATGGTGATATTATCGACACTTACCGGGGACTGTGGGAGATAGAGGAGACATTTAAGGTAACCAAGGGTACCATCGAGGCAAGGCCGGTATATGTATCCAGGCAAGACAGGATAGGGGCCCACTTCCTTACCTGCTTTATAGCACTTGTTATCATAAGGCTTATAGGCAAAAAGACAGGCAGAAAGTATTCTGCCGAAAAGATAATATCCTGCCTTAACAATATATCCTGCTCCAATGAGCAGGATAACCTTTATCTTTTTGATTACAGGAGCAAGATATCGGATGCTATAGGTAATGCCCTGGGAATTGATTTTACACGAAAGAGGCTTCGTCGGGCAGAGATTAAAAATATTTTGGCAACAAGTAAAAAATGAGCCAATATACTACATATTTGTGAAAATATGACAAGGCTAAAATCTCTTTATTTATGCGGGTTTTGGCCTTTTTCTGCCATTTTATGCTGTCAAAGTCAGGATTATAAGGAATAAGGAATAATTAATCTACAATTTGATTGCTTTATTATTTATTTTAACTTTTGATATTTTCCATTTTTTTATTTGTTCTGCCAAGAAAATCTT
>JAMCVO010000684.1 GCA_023475715.1 Actinomycetota bacterium | reverse complement strand
AAACTCCCTTCATAAAATAATATTGGGAAGTTTATTATGAAATATTATGGTGAGTGATTAAAGATAAAAGGATTATTTCTCGCACTATTACTTAAGCACTCACCATACTGTAGCACTCTACATAATGCCTAAAGCTGTGAGCTGTATATCCTTTTTTAGCAAGTCCTGAAATCTTCATATGCATCTTGAGGATATTTGTAAAGCTGTTTCTGCAAAGTCTTTTTTGGCCTTCACCGACAAATAAGGCATTGTTTTTAAGTGGAAGCCTTATATTTAAATAAGCTTCCAGTAAGGGAGCCAAGTTTTTATGAATTGGGATAATTCGGTCCTTATTTCCTTTTCCGGACCTAATGGTTAAGGTACTGTTATCAAGATTTAAATCATTCCAGTTTAAATTTAGAAGTTCTGTTCTTCTTATTCCAGTATAGAAAAGCATAAAGAATATAAGCTTATCACGGATTGTGTTTTTCCTGCAGCGTGCTGGACTAAAATCTATTGATGATATAAGCATATCAAATTCAACTTTTGATATTATTTGCGGAATACGGTTTATCTTTTTAGGTACTTTAATTTTGCGTGAAGGATTCTTTTGTATTATTTCTTCTTCTTCCAGGTAGTTAAAAAAGCTTTTTATAATAGCTATAACTTTTGAAATTGAGCTCTGGGATAGTTTCCTGGTTTCCTTTGTGTTGTAAAGATATTCTCTTAAAAGGGAAGTGGTAACTGAATTTAAGCTATCTGTATTTTTTTGGCTAAAGAAATGGTCAAGCCTTGAAAGTTCTTTATTATAATCATAAATAGTTTTTTGAGAACAGGATCTCTCAATACTTAGGTGGGACAGAAACTTTATTATGTCACAACTTATATTCATAGTTTACCGGGTCATTTTAATCTTGTTTTGCAAGGTAAACTAAGAAATTTTGATTAACTTGGGTCAGAACTCGGCTTATAGGCTAACTCCAACAAATTCTGTACCATAAAAAGAGTAATATATATCTCCCTTTGGGTTACAGGACAAAAAAACAAATTTTAAAAGTTTTTAATTTCATCCATTGCTTGGTAATTCATTAAATTATTCTCTTTTGGCTGTCGAGTTAAAATAAAAATTTTTATACCCTTACTTATTAAATGTTCAAATATTGGTATAAAAGTACGGACTCGCTCTGTAGTTATATATGGACTATCAATGATTTCCTGTTTTGAATTAAGATTGTTGAGAAGATCTAATATTATTAAAAAGATCAGATATCTTATTTTTTATCTCTTTATGATTTTGAGAATAGAAAATAACCTCATGTCTAATTAAATCAGAAGGTATCTTTGTCCTATTACTTGCTATTAAAATAATATCTCTACCTAATCCTAGCGCTAGTCCAAGTTCTAAACCAACGTTGAAAGTAGGTTTTGTCAAGTTTGCAAGAAAACAATGTGAGCTCTGAATTAATTCACAAATTTTACAAAAAAAATCTTTAGGTTTGATTTCATCTTTTGCTACTTTGCATTCTAGACCCAAAGACTTCAGTGCGGGTATTATTGAATTTTCAATAACATTTTGAACATTTTTATAGTGGTAGTTATATGCAATAAATATTTGATTTGGTTTCTCAACCAATTGAAGATGACAGTTTTTTGAGTCTGTTAAGTAGCACTTCATAGTATTATAATATAAAATAATTTTTACTATTATATAATTTTATAGATAATTCTTCTATCAAGTAGTTAAAACAAAATTATTTCTATTTCGTTACAATAACGTAAAACTTGACGAAACGGCTATAATTCGTTACAATAACGAAAAATGAAGGAATAAAAAATGGGAGATTTCCAGAAACATTTTGAATTAGCAAAAGAGAAATTTCAAGCAACAATAATCGCCTATTACAATAAACAGAGCACAGTGGTTGGTGATTTGGGCACAAAGGTTGTTGAACAGTTAGTAGAGGCCGATGCTTCCAGGAAGGGAGAGCATTTTGGTGACCACCAGAGCAGGCATGAATACTCAAATAAAAATTTTCCTGCCGAAATAAACAAAGCAATGCGTATGGTATGGTTTGCTTATGGTGACCTGGGTTATGACGGAATTAATGGAAAAAGAGCCAAGGCAGTAATAGATAATCTTAAGATAATAATTGAATTTTTTGAAAAAAGATTTGATGTAAAGATTTATGAAGAGAATACTTAAAAAAATCGCAAAAGAACTTTCCAAAATTGAAGATGTAAAAGCTATTATCCTTTATGGCAGTCTTGCAAGAGAAGAATTTACTTCAAGATCAGACATTGATCTTTTTATACTTACAACCAAAGATAAAACCCAGAAAGAGATACATGATAAAATAATAGAACTTGAGTCCGAGATAGGCAGAAATATCCAGCCAACCATAAGAACCATAGCTGAATTACCAAAAACAGATACAGGACTGCTGCAGAATATCTTTCAAGAGGGAAAGATTCTTTACCTAAGAGAACCATCTGACATACCATCTGCTATATTACTGCAGCAAAAACCTTATATGATTTACTCTTTTCAGATAAGTGGCCTGGTACAGAAAGATAAGGTGCGATTTAACAGGCAGCTTTATGAACAGATAAAAAAAGGATACAAGTATAAAGGTTTATTGCAGGAAATAGGTGGTCAGAAAATTTCTGCAGGTTGTGTCATGATTCCTTATGAGCAAAAAGGAAAGATTGAAAAATTCTTTAAGAAATTCAAGGTGAAGTTTGAACAGTTGAAAGTCTGGAAATAATATGAAAGGTAAAATGTGCGATATTTATCTTAGTTAAATTAATGTCTATTAAATAAAATCCCAATTATGAAATGATAAAAGAGCGGCTCATTTTCCCCGGTACAAAAGGGGAGATAGAGGAAGAAAATAAATTTCACAAATTCCATTCTTCTATGATCGTGGAGTACAGGAAAACCAAAATACTTTTTGATTTTGGTTTCAAACATTCTCCTATGCTTGATAAAAGAATAAATGGATTTGATGCTATTTTTATTACACACTCCCATCCGGATCATTATATATGGACCATAGAAAACCCAACTCAACGGATAAAAGTTCCTGTGTATCTTACTTCTGTAACTTATTTCAGCAGTATCCGTAAGCCGGAAAATTTCATCTTGGTCGAATCGGGGAATGAATATAAGATTAAAGACCTTGCTATTGAGCCGCTTGAAGCAATTCATTCAATAAGGAGTCCTGCAGTTTGTTATAAAATAAAAAATGCCAAGGTAGTGCTATATGCTCCGGATATAATAGATATAAAAGAGCCTAAAGAGATTATGTTTAAAGGAACAGACATCCTGGTGGCTGACGGTTCTTCTTTAAATATAAATATGGTCAGAAGAAAAAATGACCAGCTATTCGGGCATACTATGATAAAAACGATTGTTAACTGGTGCAAAAAATATGGAATACCGAAGCTTGTCATTACTCACCTCGGAAAGCAGATGGTTAGCACTGCTGAAGAAAAAATAATTGAAAAAATAAAACAGTATTCTGAAGGCAAGCTGAATTTTTTAATTGCTCATGATGGAATGGTTTTGGATGTTTAAAAAATAATCACCTGTTACGTTCTTTCCCAGTCACAGGCAAATAAATCTATGGAGGTTCAAACTTCTATGCCTATTAGAATTTCTTTAGCTTTTCAGCATTGAATACGATCGTACAATTTTAATTAATCAAACTGATGGCCGTCCTGCAAAATGCTGGCAGGTCTTCGGGCATCCTGGAAGTTATAAGGTTTCCATCCACCACAACTTCCTGATCAAGATAATTTCCACCGGCATTTTTCAAATCTGTGGCGACACCTTTCCAGCTTGTAACATTTTTACCCCTGACTATGTCGGCTTCTACAAGCATCTGTACGCCGTGACATATTGAAGCTATAATTTTTGAAGAAATAAAAGCATTTTTGACTATATTTACCATAAGTCTGTTTAGCCTCATTTTACCGGGAGCATACCCGCCTGGAATTATTACAGCTTCAATTTCATTTATATCAACATCTTCGGGTGCAAGTGTTGATTTTATGCCAACACCAAATTTACCCTTATATTCCTTGTTTTTTTCGGGCCCAACTACTTTAACATCAAAACCTGCTTCAATAAATCTGTAATAGGGATAGATTACTTCTTCGTCCCTGAAGCCATCCTCGACCAGCAGTAAGACTGTTTTGGACATTTAATTACCTCCTGACTGTGGCGCTGCAAAGATTAGAACTTTATTTAAATATAATTTAGTTAATAAAACATTAACTGACTACCAAATATTATACCAGATAACTCACAATATTTAGAAAATCAGACTATTTAATATTTTTTAAATTTATGCTATTATATAAAAGCATAAAATCATAAAAGGGTAAGTAAATAAAATAAAAATAAAATTTATAAAAATCTTTCATGGATCTAATAGATTTAAAAGAAAAAATAGGCAAGATAAGATGTATCCTGGATAGAATAAGATACAAGAAGGGAAGACACCTTTATCTGGCAATATTTTTTGTAATTTTTTTAATGATTGTATCGTTTCTTTTTGTTTTTATCTTCCAAAAGGAGCAGATAAATACTAAAGAGAATATATTAAAAAGCTATTATAGCAATACCGGAAAAAGCACCGGAGATAATTCCGCCGGTTTAAATACTACAGGTAACCCACAAGAAATTGCCAGTATATCCGGCGATACCGGCGATACCAGCAGTACCGGTGCTGCTGGCGATACCGATACTGGTGGCGCGGATGATTCTAAACTCGGGGAAAATACTGAAATGGTTGTAATTAAAGTCTATGTTTGCGGCCATATTAAAACTCCTGGTGTTTACGATATAAGAGATGGGTCAAGGCTAGTAGATCTTATCAAACTGGCAGGCGGAGCGACAGAAGATGCCTGCCTTGAAGCCATTAACCTTGCACAAATTTTAATTGACTCTCAGAAATTCTATATACCTTCTCTGAATGAAGTAAAAAACGGAATGACGGATCTTTTTAATGAATGGGAGAATATCGGCAACAATTCCGGCAACAGCGCATCAACGGATATAACCGGTTCTCAGTCTTTTCAAAATAAAAAGATAAATATAAATTTTGCAGATTTATCCGAATTTATTCAACTGCCCGGTATAGGTACCGTAATTGCTCAAAATATAATTGATTACAGGAACAAGTATGGTCAATTTAAAAGCACAGAGGAATTAAAAAATGTTAAAGGTATTGGAGAAAAGAAATTCGAAAAAATAAAGGACCTTATCTCTGTTTAGCAAACCCCGCAAATTTTCTGTTGAAATATTATCACTTGGTTTGGGCCGTTTTTTTAACATCAGGTATAATGATCGGAAAATTTCTGAGAACATATTTAAATATATATATTCTTCCGATTATAGTATGTTTAACTTTTTTCATTTCCATAGTTGTTTTTTTAATTTACAGGAAGAAAAATGCATGTGCAACTTCGGATGTTGCATCAGTGGATACAAATACTGATGTAGACAGAACTGCTGGTCAGGATACAATTACTGCTCAGGATACAGCTGCTGGTCAGCTTACAAAAACAGGTCCTCAAAATTTACAAGGCATCCTACCGGTCAGAATTCTTTTAATAATTGCATCCTTTAATTTTTTAGTGATCGGCCTGGGATGCTCTTATTTTTATTATTACAAAGAAGATAAAAATATTTTTCAAAACCTTTATGATTACGGACTTAGAAATCCTGATACAACAATTGTTGTGGAAGGAAGAATATCCACTCACCCTGAAATTAAAAAAGGATATCTGCTATTTATGTTATGCTCCCAAAAAATAATACTTCAAAATACGAATGGCACCCAGGGTTTGAGCATGGAATCGAATGATATCATAAATGTAAAGCTCAAGACTGCAAATTATTATTCATTCAAAAGAGATGATTTCATTAAAGGTAATGGATTATTGAACTTGCGGGATGATGGTGATCTGACACTTATATTGGAAGATTTTCATACGGAAAAAATTCCTACAGAAGGTCTGATGCCTTTTTTTTATAATTTCAGAAAAAGAACATATGAATGTATTTCCGGAGTATATTACGATAAGCTTGGAACCGGCTGCGCAGGGATTGCAACTGCGCTCATATTAGGCAATGATAATTTCGTATCAAATCTCACACTTCAAAATTTTAAGCATAGCGGCGCCTATCATCTGCTGGCTATTTCGGGGCAGCATATTTCCTTTTTCATTTATCTGCTGGTATCTTTTCTAAAATTTGCTGGTCCTGGCTTAAAAAAATTATATCTTAAGAACATATTCATCATGCTGTTGATCCTGCTATTTTTAATTTTTTATAATTTTTTAGTGGGACAAAAAGCAAGTGCCTTAAGAGCTTCAATGATGGCAATCCTTATAATACTTGCCGGTTTTTGGGAAAGAGAATCCAGCGGAAAATTCGTATTGAGCATGACTTATATGTTCCTTCTGGCAGTTTTTCCGGGATTTTTAAATAATATAGGATTCTGGCTTTCATTTGCTGCAATGGCGGCAATTCTTTATATAAATGGTATATTTGCAGGGTTAGTGAAAAAAATATGCAAGAAGTTAAAAGGCAGGTATAAACTCAGAACAGACTATAATCTTGAAGAAAATTATTTCATAAGGATATTCATAACTACTTTTTCAATAAATGTTTTCATTATGCCTGTATTGCTTTATTTTTTTAAAGAATTTTCCCTTATTGCGCTGCTGACAAATATTTTAATAATTCCTGTATTTTACCCGCTTCTGTTTATTCTTATTTTATCCTCAGCTTTCAGTCTTTTCTGGCCTCCTATCGGAAGCTTCCTAATATTGCCGGCAAAACCATTTATTTTATATATTTTGAAAATTGTAAATTTTTTTGGAAGGAAAAATTTTTTTATTCTTACAACAGAAAATACTTCTTATTTTTATCTGGTTATTTATTATTTATTGCTTTTTATCCTGCTTTTTTTATTGAATAAATATGTTGAAACCGATTAAAATATAAGAAGGTATTCAATTTTAATATTTTAATGTATTATCAAATATTATGGCGGTAACTGATAAATCAAAACAACTTACAAGAATCGATGACCTCAAACCCTGCCATCTTTATATAAGTAAAAGCAGCTCTGTGCTGGACGATAGAATTGACAGTTTAAAGAAATTTCTGAAGAATAAAATTAATTTTGAAGTTGATTTCAAAATTTTTTATGGCGGCGAGGAAATAGATGAAAGCGAACTGGTCAATTTTTGTAATACACCCTCATTCTTCTCAGAAAAAAAAGTTGCAGTAATAAAAAATATTGAGAAAGTATCAAAAAACATTGCCAGCATTATCACAGGATTGCTTTCAAACCCGGAAATTAAAAATTTCAGTACCGTTCTTATCGTAACTGCACTAGAGGAAAGTTCAGGCAAGAAAAAAATAAACTCCAATCTCCTGGATATTATTAAAAAAATCGGTGTTATAAAAAAAATAGACAACCCCTTGACCAGCAGTCTGAGGAAATGGCTGGATGAAAAGTCAGAACTGGACGGAATAAAATTTACAAATAATGCTGCAGTTAAACTGATAGAAAATGTTAATTTTGATATCAATTCCCTAAGATCTGAATATGAGAAACTTTATACATTTATCATATCTGAAAAGAATAAAATTATTGATGAGACGGCTGTGGACAGGCTCGTGGATCGCGTATATGATATGAAAATTTTTGATCTTGTTGATTATATCGGAGACAGAGACAGAGAAAGAGCAATAGTTGCACTCAGGCCCATAATGATAGAAAAAAATCCAAATCTTTTGGGACTTATTACCCTGGTACACAGGATGTTTAAAGCATTCATGTTTATCAAAAGTTCTGATCGCGGCACCGATATAGATGGAATTGCATGGGCAGAAAAATACATACAAAAGCACATTGGACATTCACCTTATATTGCTGCCAAGCTAATGAATAAATATATAAAAAGCAGCAAAAGATACAGTATTGGAGAGATCGCAAAAGTTTTTGAAATATTAAGTAATTATGATGTTCTTATAAGGACACAGGAAACACCAACAACTAATTTGATCATGAAAATGATTTCAGAAATAACAGATGTTAGCGAGTAAATCTTTATTTGCTTTTAGCTTTATTTAATAATTTTGCCGCTTTTGATTTTTTATTTGCAGCAAAGTTTTTATGAACAGTATTCGTCTTTGCAGCCTTGTCAAGTACCTTGAAATATTCGTTTATGCTTTCTTTAGCTTCATCAGTCTTTTTTGATTGGACCAGAGATTGGAAATTTTTGCTTAATGTTTTTATTTTGCTCTTCAGGGCCTGATTCTTAGAAGCTCTTTTAATATTCTGTCTGTCTCTTTTTTCTTGAGATTTGATATTTGGCATATATTTTAAACCTCCCTAATATTTATAAATTATATTTATAATTTTCTTTATTCAATAATAATTAAACATTCAAAAAGCAAATCTATCAACAAAGTAATGCCAATAATCTGTTTGACAATAATCTTTCTGTTGACAATCTGTTAATTTATGTGACGAGTTATTTTAACAGCCTTTTTATAAAAAATAAAGATTTTTGTAAAAATATCGGAAAAATTTATTGCGTTATTTCGAGAATTGAAGCTTAAGGAATCTTTTTGCAAGATACAATAATTGTTTTGGTGAATAAAGACTTTCATAAACTCTTCTAAGGATGTATTTAGGGTTTCTTGACAATCTCTTGGCAGCGTCTCTTCTTTTTGTTTCCACATATTTTCTGATTTCAATGAATTTATCATATACCTCTTTTGACGACAGATAATCTCTTTTATAGACATTGACGTTCCAGAAGAAATAAAAAAACCAGCGGTCTTCTTTTATATTTCCCTTAGCCCTGACATCCTCATATAGTTTGCTTCCCGGCATGGGTATTAAAGGATAAACATGGGCAGTATAGCAGTTGATATCTTTTATTAATTTAAAAGTGTCCTCCATTGTTTTATGGGTTTCATTAGGATAGCCAATCATAAAGAATGGGCTTAAATTTATACCGGCTTCCCGGATAATTTTAGATGCGTCCTTGATTTGTTCTATAGTCTGTTTTTTATTAATCGAATCAAGAATTTCCTGATTTCCGCTTTCTGCTCCTATTGAGATTCTTTTGCAGCCATTGTCTTTTAACAATTTTATCAGCTCTTCATTTACAACATTTACTTTTGTCTGGCATTCCCAACTGATATCAAGTTTTTTTTCTTTTAATAATTCAAAAATTCTCAGCAGCCTCGGTTTATTTAAAGTAAAAGTATCATCCTCAAAAATAATATTTCTGGTCCTGTAATTTTTGTAAAGCATTTCTATTTCTTCGACTACGTTTTCAGCACTTCTGTATCTGACCTTATGTCCCAATAGTGATAATCTTGCGCAGAAAGCGCAATTATATGGACAGCCGCGGGATGTAATCATCGGCATTAAAGCCGGGATCGTAGGTTTGTTTTTACCAATAGTATGAATTTCTCTAACCGGATGATGTGATTCATCAATATTTTGGATTGGAAGTATTCTTTCTGTCGTAATTATTTCATTTTTTTCATTTCTGTATGCAATATTAGGAATTTTTTCCAGAGGAAGTCTCTGTCGCAAATGGTTTGCCAATTGAGTAATGTGCAGATCGAATTCTGTCAGGACCACAATGTCAACCGGACTTTTTGTCAATATTTCTTCAGGCATTAAAGAAGCATGAATACCTCCCTGGATAACAGTTGTTTTTGGATTGATACCCTTCATGATTTTTGCCAAGATCCTTGCAGATTCGGCCTGTGGTGTCATAGAGGTTATACCTAAAATATCAGGTTTTTCTTTTTCAAGTATTTCTTTTATTTCTGACCATACGGGATTACCGGAGTCGTTCATCTCAGCATAATAACTCTCACCCCAATTAGGATCATATTCTTCAAATACTTCGAAGTTTTTGCTTGTACCCGCAACTGTGCTCGGAGCATCAAATTGGTAGATTTTTACATCTTCGTAGCCGTTTGCTTTAAGATTTGCTGCCAAATAACCAAGCCCTAAATTCTGGTATACAAATGGAACTTTGATAAATTGATAATAGGGTGGATTACATAAGATGATCTTGTAGTTTTCCTTTTCTTTGAATTCTTGCTCTGCCATTTTATTTTATTGCGATAAAAATAATGCTCATGCTGCAGCATAGACCCTTAACGAATAACTATTTAATATGGCCGTACATGGTTAATTTTTACAGATGTTGACCACAATCGGATTTTAGCATTCAGCATTTCTTTGTCAACTGTGTATTTAAATTTGTTAGCACCTAAAATTTCGTGATAAAAAATAAATTGATAGGCCAGGATGGGTATTGAGAAAACCATTTGAAGGCTTAAGCGGGCATGGTTCCTCCTCCGGGAGGAGAGCTGAGCCTGAAACTGAGCTGGCTTTTACTCGCCGGGGAAAAGACGGCGTGTTTTTGAAATACCCATCATGGCTCTTAAAATTTTCCTTTATTGCTATCACGAAATTTTAGATGCTTCCATAGATTTAAACCGGAGCTGACTCAAAAAATGTATAAAAAACTTTAACTTGTCTGTAATTAGCTTGATTAAAATGTTATAATACCGTTCATTATGCAGGACGTACACGAAGATTATTTGCTTTCCCGTAAAAGAATTTTTAGTGCAACTGTAATTGTTATAATCGTAACACTCCTTTCCAAGATATCAGGATTAGCCAGAGACCAGGTAATGACCGGATATTTTGGAATGAGTTATGATACAGATGCATATACCTGGGCTTTTTTCATCCCAAACCTTTTTAAAATACTTTTTGCAGAATCATTGATTATTGCGGCTTTTATACCCATTTATTCTTCTTATCTAAAGGAGGAAAAAAAGGAAGAAATCGGGATTTTTATAAATTCCGTCACAAATATAATGGTTTTGTTTTTTGTCTTTATTTCACTTATAATTTTTATTTTTTCACCGCAGATAGGCGTCCTTTTATCAGGAATTGCAAATAATCTTATGGATATCAATAAATTTGTTATCATGAGCAGGATAATGTCTTTTTCCGTACTTATGCTCAGCATGTCAGGGTTGACCACCGGTATTTTAAATTCTCATAATATTTTTACAATGCCTTCCTTTGCGCCTTTTGTATTGAACATCATGACTATTCTTTTTGTTGTACTCTTAAGCCACGGGCTGGGTATTATAAGCATTGCTATCGGGACAATGGCAGGGTCAGTGATGCAGCTTGTCATACAGATTCCACAGCTAAAAGTTTCAAAGGTAAAATATAGTTTTAAAATAGATTTTAAAAATAAAGCTGTCAGAGAGATTTTATCTCTTATGTTTCCCATACTTTTAAGTCTTGGTGCAGTCCAGATAAATGTCGGCGTCGATAAGTTTTTTGCTCTGGGCCTGGGTGGAGGTAATACTACTGCTCTCGATATTGCCTGGAGGGTTACAAATCTGCCTTTCGGGATTTTTAGCGTTGCTGTTATTACTGTATTATATCCGCTGATTTCAAGACAGGCGGCCGCTGAAGATATAAAAGGAATAAAGGAAAGTTTTTCCCTTGGCGTAAGAGAAATGGGTTATATAATGCTTCCTGCAATAACAGGACTTATTATTCTAAGTCACCCCATAATAAAATTATTATTTGAGCGTAATAATTTTACATCGGCCGACACAGTAAAAGTAGCAACAATAATTATTTTCCAGAGCATAGGACTTATTTTTTTTGGCCTGCTTATAATTTTAAACAGAATTTTTTATGCTTTTAAAAATGTTAAGACTCCATTAAAAGTTGCACTTGTTTCAATTCTCATAAATGCATTGCTTGACTGGCTGTTTATTAAATTTTTAAATGTTGCAGGCTTGGCGCTTTCAACCTCGCTTGTAGCTGCATTCAATATGCTGGCACTGATTTTCATACTCCGGAAGAAAGTCGGTTTCCTTGGCGGGAAAAGGATAGCAAAATCATTTGGGAAAATGCTGCTTTCGTCAGCAATAATGGGGGCAGCAATATACTTTGTATGGTCCCTTTTGGAAAAGTACGCATATATCAATCTTTGGTATCATACAATCATCCTCCTTCTTATAATAATTATGGGGGTAGGATTATATATTCTTTCTACATATATCTTCAAAATGGAAGAAATAAAGTTTGTTGTTAACATGTTTAAAAAACTTAAAGTAACCAAAAAAATAGAATCGGTGCCAGATGACTGATAATAAATTAATCAGGAATTTTTCAATAATTGCGCATATAGATCACGGCAAATCTACTCTTGCTGACAGGATACTTGAGATGACTAAGACAGTGAGCCATAGAGATATGCTGGATCAGTATCTTGACGACATGGATCTTGAAAGGGAAAGAGGTATTACGATAAAAGCGCATGCAGTCAGGGTCCTTTATGACTGTAAGCTTGATAATAACCGGTATATCTTTAACCTTATAGATACCCCGGGCCATGTTGATTTCAGCTATGAGGTTTCAAGGAGTCTTGCAGCATGTGAAGGTGCAATACTGGTAGTTGATGCAACACAGGGGATCCAGGCACAAACCCTTGCAAATGTATACCTCGCACTGGCAAATGAGCTGGAAATAATACCGGTCGTTAATAAGATAGATCTTAAAAGTGCAAGGACCGAAGAAGTAAGTGAGGAGCTTGGAAGCATATTGGGAGTTGAAAAGAGCAGAATTTTGAAAATCAGCGCAAAAACAGGGGAGGGCGTATCGGAAATTCTTGACAGAATTGTGATTGATATTCCGCCTCCTGGAGGCAGCATCGAAAAGCCGCTGCAGGCTTTAATATTTGATTCGCAATATGATTCATATAGAGGAATAGTCGTCTTGATCAGAGTTGTAAATGGTTTTATCGATACCGGGATGAAGATAAAATTTATAGCTGAGAATACTTTTACAACTGTTGAAGAAGTTGGTGTGTTAAATCCAAAAATGATAAAAAAAGATCAGCTTGTTGCGGGTGAAGTCGGATATATAATTACCGGGATTAAAGAAGTGGGAAATATTGTAGTTGGCGATACTGTCACCAGCGCCAAAGATTCTTCAGAAACCAGCCTTCCCGGATATAAAAAACCAAAGCCAATGGTTTATTGCGGATTGTTCCCTATAGAAGGGTTGCATTACGAGGAATTAAGAGATGCGCTCGGCAAATTATCTTTAAACGATTCTTCGCTTGATTATGTTCCTGAAGTTTCAAATGCGCTTGGTTTTGGTTTCAGATGCGGATTTTTAGGACTTCTTCATATGGAAATTGTAAAAGAAAGACTGGAAAGGGAATACGACTTAAGTCTTCTGACCACCGCGCCCAATGTTGCTTATAAGGTTATTAAAAGTGATGACGAGATGATTGAAGTTAAAAGGCCTTCAGATTTCCCGGCTGAAGAAAAAATCAAAGAAATACAGGAACCTTTTGTAAATGCTACCATTATCAGTCCCAAAGATTATATAGGTGAAATCATGAAACTTGCCAATGGAAAAAGGGGTGAATTTGTTGATATGCAATATATTTCGGTAGAAAGAGTTGAAATAAAATATGTGTTGCCGCTTTCGGAAATCATTGTTGACTTTTTCAATCTCTTAAAATCTATCAGTGCAGGTTTTGCATCGCTTGATTATGAACTGAAAGGATATAAATCTTCCGATCTTGTCAAACTGGATATAATTGTTGCAGGAAGCCCTGTTGATGAGCTCTCAACCATAGTCCACAGAGAAAAAGCCTATATGCTGGGAAGAGAACTTGTAACAAAACTAAGAAAATTAATATCCCGCGAAAATTTTGAAATAGCAATACAAGCTGCTATAGGTAAGAGGATAATAGCAAAAGAAAGAATAGCTCCGTACAGGAAGGATGTTACTGCAGGTTTATATGGTGGAGACATAACAAGGAAGAAAAAAGTGCTGGAAAAACAGAAAAAAGGTAAAAGAAAAATGAAAAGAATCGGAAAAGTATCGATTCCAAGCGAAGCATTCATGAGTTTTTATAAAATGGAAAATTATTAACTGCTAAAATTATTTGACAACTATTCACATTTTATTATTAATATGGTAAGGTTTCTTTACCCATTAACTAGAAATTTTCAACCTGGAGAATTAAAATTATATGAAAGAATCTAAAATAAAATTTGAAATAAAACCAATTGAAACCAAAAAAAGATATGCCCTGGTTATTGATCAAATTTCTAATTTGATCAAAAAGGGGATTTTCAAAAAAGGAGATAAACTGCCCCCTGAGAGAATTATGGCCAAAAAATTAGGGGTAAGCAGACCCTCGGTAAGGGAAGCATATAGTGCCCTTGAGATTGCGGGCATACTTGAAAGCAGGGTCGGGTCGGGAACATATGTACAATCAGAAAACATCAATGATTTTCTTGAGAAGAAGATCAATGATATAGCTGCCAAAGAAGAAAGTCCTTATGAGATCTTTAGCTTGAGAAAGATAGTCGAACCTGAAATAGTTGCGCTGGCGGCAAAAAATTCAAAATCTGAAAATATCTCTGAGATTGGAAATATATTAAAGAAAATGCAATCTCAAATGAAAGACGGGCAAAGCTATACTTTGGAAACTGACAGAACGTTTCATATGGCAATAGCCAAAGCAAGCGGTAATTCGGTTTTAATAAATGTTTTACAATATATTTTAGATTTAACCGAAGAGGAGCTCTGGAAAAAAATCAGGGGACAAATTATAAAAAGCCCTGAACATTTAAAAAAGGATATTGAATACCATGAGAAAGTGTTTAATTGCATAAGAAATAAAGATATTAAAAATGCCCGCGCTATCATGAAAAAGCATTTTATTTCAATCCTGGAAGAAATATCTCCCATATAATTCTTTAAAATTTATCAAATAAGAAAGAAAGGGTGGCTATGTTTAAGAGAAAAAGATTCTATCTAATTATCTTCTCCTCGATACTTGTGTTGCTGCTCGTTGCACTTTCTCTGGCAGGGTGCCAAACAGGTACTAAAGCTGCTGTAAGCGGACCGGAAATTAAAACAACGGACATTACAGTAGGTATAATAGTAGAAGCAATGGGCAACGAATGGTTTCAGGAAATGATAACTGCCGCAAAAGATGAGGCAGCCAAACAGGGAGTTACTCTGCTTATAGAAAGCAGCGAATGGGATCCAGCTAAGGAAACACAGATTTTTGAAGACTGGATTTCAAAGGGTGTAGATTCGATTGCTGTTTCTATGGCCCAAGAGGCTGCAACTAGAGGTAATATCTGGAAAGCAACGATGGCAGGTATTCCGGTTATATCCAATATCCTTGAAATAAGAAATGCTCCGATGTCAACAGTAATAAAGTTTGATAATTATGGCGCAAGTTATGCACTCGGCCAGTATGCAGGAGATTATTTCAATGCGAATATGGCAGGCGAGAAAGCCAAGATGGCTGTTTTGGATCTGCCTATTTATCAGAGTACGGTGGACAGGGCTAATGGATTTGTAGAGGGATTTAAAACTAAAGTTCCCGATATGGAGGTAGTTGCCACTCAGAATGCAGAGGGTGTTATGGAAAAAGGTATGGCTATGATGGAAACAATTCTTCAATCAAACCCGGATGTTAATGTAGTAAGAGGCATTAATGACCCAAGTGCATTAGGTGCAGCATCAGCCGTAGAGGCAGCAAACAGTAAAGCTATAGTATTCGGATTTGATGGAGCCAATGATGCAATAGCCGCAGTTGCCAAGGGAGGAGCATTCAAAGGTACAGTTCTTGTCAGTGCAAAGGAAATGGGCACATTGACGGTACAGGCATTGGTAAAACTTGTTAAAGGCGAAGACGTTACGTTCTGGCAGTATATAGGGTTTGAGTTAGTTACACCAGAAAATGTAGCAAAATTCCAAAAATAAAAATGCATGAGTAATTTATAACCGGTAATAATGATTTAAATGGTTGAGGGGTAGTTTAGGGCTATTTCCTCAACCATTATTATATAGTTATAAAGTAGGGAGACAAATTGGAAACATTAATAAAATTTGAAAATATAGGCAAGGAGTTTCCTGGAGTAATTGCCTTGGAAAATGTTTCTTTTGAAATAAAAAAAGGGGAAGTATTAGGATTAGTAGGTGAAAACGGAGCGGGAAAATCAACTTTAGTTAATATTCTTGCAGGTTCTTTTCCTGATTATAAAGGCAAGGTTATTTTTAATGGTCAGGAGGTAAGAATAAATACTCCGCACATTGCGGAAAAGCTGGGGATCTGTACCGTTTTTCAGGAGCCGACAATTGTTCTCCCTCTGGATGTTGCAACAAATGTTTTTTTAGGCAAAGAACCTGGTTTGGGAAAATTTAAATTTATTTTAAATAAGAGATTAAGGATCAAAGAAACCCAGAGAATTCTGGATGAGCAGGTAAAAATTAAAATAAATGCAAGAGCTTTAACCAGGGACTTAAGTATATCGGAACGCCAGGTTATCGGTATATTAAAGGGTCTGGTATCAAAAGCAGAGATTTTTATTTTAGATAAAACTTCTTCAAGTCTTACAAGAAGTGAAATCAATAATCTTTTCAGAATAATCAGGGATTTGAAAGCGAACTATAAGACTATTGTTTTTATTTCTCACAGGCTGGATGAAGTTTTTGAAATATCCGACAGAATAACGGTTTTAAGAGACGGACACCATATAATAACAAAAAATACCAAAGAATATACTTACGAAGATTTAATTAATTCGATGGTTGGAAGGAAGATTGAATCAAGATACCCCAGAACCGAAACTTATTCAAAAGATGTTTTATTAGAAGTTAAGAATTTATCAAAAATTGGTGAATTTCAGGAAATTAATTTTAATCTTCACAAAGGGGAAGTGCTGGGCCTTGCCGGTGTTTTGGGTGCCGGCAGAACTAATGTTGTAAAAACAATATTTGGCGACAATAAAAGCACTTCAGGAAGCATATTGGTAGATGGGAAAGAAGTAAGAATAAGAGGACCTCAAGAGGCTATAAAACTCGGAATTGGTTTATTGACTGAAGACAGAAGAAATGAGAGTTTAATAATAATACTGGATGTTTTAAGAAACATAATCATGTCAAAAGTAGATAAAATACTTAATTATAAGTTTGTTAATTTTCGTAAGGCCAGAAAATATTCACTTGAATATGTTAAAAAACTTGAAATAAAAACGCCTTCACTTGAGCAAAGAGTCGAATTTCTAAGTGGCGGCAATCAGCAAAAAGTTGTGCTAAGCAAGTGGTTATTTGCGGATTCCAGAATACTAATATTGGATGAGCCTACAAAAGGAATAGATGTCGGTGCTAAGTTTGAAATTTATAAAATTATCAATCAACTGTCAGAGAATGGCGTAGGCATATTATTGATTTCTTCAGAAATCCCTGAATTATTAGGTCTTTGTCACAATATCGTTGTGATGCATGAGGGTAAGCAAATGAAAACCCTAGAAAATAAAAATTTGACACAAGATAAAATTTTAAGTTTGGCATTAGGCGAGATAGGAGAAAATTAATGAAATATAAGAACTTTTTTGCCCGATTTGGCATGCTTATAATATTGGTATTATTAATAATAATAGCTTCTTTTCTTTCTCCTCAATTTTTGACATATCAGAATTTAATGAATGTAATTCGCCAGATATCTATGGTTGCGATTATTGCAATTGGCTCAACACTGGTTTTAATTATTGGCGGAATAGATCTTTCCGTAGGCTCTACGGCAGTATTTGCCAGTGTTTTTTTTGCAGGCCTGGTATCTTTTAATCATTTACCAATATGGCTGGCTGCGATAATTGCTATTATTGCAGGGTTGCTTGTGGGATTGTTTAATGGCGGTATTACAGTGGGTTTTGATGTACCACCTTTTATTGTAACTCTTGCAACTATGAATGCTTTCAGGGGAATGGCATATATATATACTCATGGCGGCGTACCTATTTCAACTGTTCCAACAACATTTTCATGGATAGGAAGAGGTTATTTATGGTTACTGCCTGTACCGGTTATAATAATGATTGTTTTATTTTTATTATTTTCTCTCTTTTTAAATTTTACAAAACCTGGTGTTTACTTATATTCGGTTGGCGGAAATCTTAAAGCATCCCAGTTATCAGGAATTAATGTAAAATCTATAAAAATACTTGCATATACTTTGGGTGGAGGCCTGGCTGCGTTAAGTGGTGTAATACTTGCTTCCCGATTAAATAGTGGTCAACCTGCAGCAGGAGGTGATTTATTATTTAATGCAATTACGGCAGCCGTACTAGGTGGAACCAGTCTTTCGGGTGGAGAAGGTACTGTCCGGGGAACTCTTGTCGGGGCTGTAATTATAGGAGTTATAGTAAATATAATGACCTTGCTTAATGTAATCTTTTTCTACCAATTGGTAATCCAGGGATTTATATTGCTTGCAGCAGTAATACTTGATGTATCATTAAAAAAAAGATAATAACAAACTTAAGTCATAAATAGGCTATTATTATTTTATTAGTTCAAGTCAATTTTTATAATGCTATTTGGTTATTTGAAAGAATGTCGGGGTAAAAAATGTTAGTGAATTTCAATTACTTATTAAAAGAAGCAATACGCAATGATTATGCTGTGGGTATTATGGAAGTATGGGACCTGCATACAATAAAGGCTGGCGTAGAAGCAGCAGTAGAGGAAAATTCACCTGCAGCTTTACTCGCAGGACAAACCTTTATAGAAGGTATTGGAATAAAAGCTTTTGCAGATATTGCTTTATCTTATATAAATTCAGTAGATGTCCCAATTGCATTATGTCTTGATGAGTGCCAGGATTTTAATTTTATTGTTAAATGCATTAAAGCAGGTTTTTCTTTTGTAATGCATGAAGGCGCTGGTGGAGAGTACTCTAATGGAAAGCCGCTAAGTTTTGAAGAAAATATTTCAATAACCAGAGAAGTTGTAAATATTGCCCATGCGGTAAATGTGACTGTAGAAGCCTCCCTTGGAGAAATGCCTTTATCCGAAAGTGGGATAATAGGTTCCAGTATGGAAAAAACTAACCGCACCGATCCGGATCAGGCATATGAATTTGTTCAAAGGACGGGTATAGATATTTTAGCTCCTTCAATCGGCAATATTCATTGTTTATACAAAGATAAATGGCCTGAGCCCGATTGGATACTTGCTGAAAAAATTGTTAGAAGAATTGGCATTCCCTGTTCTCTTCACGGTGCATCAGGGGCAAGAGATGAACAGATAAGAAAAGCTATTTCAATTGGTTTTAAAAAAATAAATATAGGAACGAGATACAATGAAATATACAGGAAGGCATTATTGGAAGAATTGCAAAAATGTGAAGGCCTGGGGTGTCCGTTTAATTCCAGCAATGTAGCTGCGAATACATATAAGAAAGAAGCCAAGCGACTTATGCGTGAAGTCTATGAATCATCACAAATGTTTAAATCTGACAGCAAGGATTACTGGACTGTAGAAAAAATAGATATCAGCCCTGTCTTTAAGAGTAATAATGCTGTAAATAATGATTATAATTATTTAATCAGTGAGATAACTGAAAAAGTTCTAAAGAATATATAAGTTCTAAATATTGATTATTACTTCATAAATATTTTTTTAGAGGTTTAGATGCTTTCAAGAGAAAGAATGCAGCTGATACTTGACCATAAAGAAGCGGATAGAGTACCAAGATATAGTTTCTTTAGTCCTTCTATCAGAAAAAGATTTAAGAATATATTTAGTATTTCAGATGATTTTGAAATGGCGTATGTTTTTGATCACGATTTTGTTTTGGTTTTTACAGGATTTCCGAGTCCATGGGTTGTTAACGATTCAACAATGCTTAGAAAAGAAGGTGAAATCTTCTATGATGAGTGGGGGATTAAATACAAGACTGTCTATTATAATGAAGGATACTACCCGACTATTATAGAGAATCCCATCAAAGATTTAAATGATTATGAAAAATATAAATTTCCCGATCCTTTAGGCGATAAAAATTTTGATTTATTAGAGCTTAACAAATTTTCTTTAAGTATGAAACCAATCGATTCATAAATACTTCTTGCAAATTGAGGTTTTTTATGATGTAAATGAAAACCGAAAAATAAACCGCTGCTTTTTACATTGCCGTGGATTATACTTGTATCTGTAAAGTATGGTATCAAAATTATACCTTCTTCTTCGGGCTTGATTGCTGAAACATCTTTTTCCATCAACTTGAAATAATTTTGATAATGTATTAGTTAATGGTAGTTAACCGCTATCTAATACATTACCTAAATTAATTTACACTTTTTTCACATTTATTCTGCATTTGCATTTTTCTCAATTACGAATATTATATTCAGCTTCAATCTATATCTTCTAAACAATGACAGATAAATTGTAAGATAGTTCTTATGATAGTTCTGAAATTATTTACAATTTAGTTTTTTAAAAATAAGCTAATTTTGATATATAAATATTACTTCACTTTTTTAACTAATGATAGGCTCTATGCCAAGCAGTTTGCATACTTCTATTAATTCATTAAAAAGATCACCATAACAAAAATGCATATACTGGCTTCTTAAATTTTGAACAAATTTTTCAGGGTCCCCATTGAGCCTTAAAGCTGCGTATGGCATTGAGGGCCAGCCTGTTTCCTTTCTTTCATCATAATTATCTTTAAATACCTCGCCTTTGCTTATATGCATTACATATTTATCTTTTATTTTTGATAATCTTGCAAAAGTGACTTTTCCGGGTTTTGCCTCAATATCAAGACAAATTCCCCCTGCTTCACCTTCAAGCGGCGGTTTTTCCAGGAATTTGCCTGGCTTGCCTGATTTTAAAGCCTCTCCCATTGTTATTGGTGCTGATCCGCAGGATACCATTCGGACAATTTTTTTACTTATATCTACTGCCTCTACATCTGCCTGGAATATTGGTTCATCCGAAAGAATTCTCATAATATACATTGTTAATGCGCCCTTCGGTTCACCGCAGCAGGCAGTAATGAAGCCTTGAGTCTGCATCATGCATTGACCAACGCAAGGGCTGCAGTAATGGTCCGAAAGTTCAAAAACACATTTAATACCATCAAAATCAATGTTATGTTCCTTTACTAATTTTTTATGGGCAACATACATTCTGACCTGTTTTTCCATATCTTTATTGAGCGGCGGGAGCTCACCTATGCTATTTTTTATTTCATTATAGGCATCTTCAATTTCTTTTCCAGAAGCTTTTTCAGCTTCCAAAACCAGGTAATATTGATCAAGGTGCTCCGATTCAATTCCAAATCTTGAAAGCCACTCGGCATCATTTATGAGCCCGGGGACCATATCCATACATTTGGAGCCAAAAAGTCCTATTTTAGATTTGGATAATACATTTTTAACCATAGAAGCTTTTGCATGTACCAGAATATCTGAAAGCACTTTCCTGTCTTCCGGCATACCGTAAACTAATTTATGGTCAATACCTATTTCATCGAGAGTTCCGTGCATACCCCAGAGTCCGACATTCTGGCATCCTGTCATTACTGAGCCGCTCCAAAGAATTATTGGCAAATTTAATTTCATCAACGATTGCGTATAATGGCTGGTCCACATCCATGTCGGAAAGAAAAGCACCAAACAGTCTATTTCAGCTTCGATCATTTGAGATGCAGCTTCAATCATTTTTTCCTTTGAATCTACAATCACGTCATCATTAAAATTCTCAACCTGTAAACCTGCAACATTGCCGTCTACAAT
Source organism: Actinomycetota bacterium (assembly GCA_023475715.1). Next base: position 2,783 of record JAMCVO010000684.1, on the reverse strand, counting down.
CCTTTTATTCTTATATAGAACAAGGTCTATTCCTATTTTTTCCAGGCTTCTTGCACACATTTCTGCCTGACCAAATACCGGGAAAGGTCTATCGAGATCATCACGCAAATGCACATGCACCGGCGCACATAAAGTCAAAAATCCTGCCTTAGGTTTTCTTGTCATTTAGCTTCTCCTTTTGAAAGAGTTTTTTGAATTTGTAAAAATTTCCGCTTGTTTATTTTTAGGTTATTTAAAATTAATTGGTTTTCAATTATTTTTAAATATTATAAAATATTTGCGATAATAATATATGAATTAAATTTTATATACAATTTATGTTGTATATATTGATATTTTAATTTATTATAATCATGAGGCCTAATATTTGTCAAGTTATCTTACCAATTATATTTTTATTAAATTTATAAAGTATTGACTAAAATTTTTAAGAAATTATCAACTTAAGATAGAAGGAGTCAAAGTGTACTTATACAAAAAAAACTATTCAAGAAATGAATTAAGAAAAAAAATTGGCGACATTTACCAGATTGGTGGTATAAAAAAATATGAATATACTGACGGTGTTTCAAAAGGGGTAAGAGCCGTTGATATTAAAAATGGGGATGGTTTCAATGCTACGGTTTTGTTGGACAGAGGTATGGATTTGAGTCATCTCGACTATAAGGGGATTCCATTAGGCTGGAATTCTCCAACTTTTGAAACCTCACCTGTATTTTATGAATCAAAAGGTATTGAGTGGCTCAGAACTTTTTTTGGTGGAATCCTTACAACATGCGGATTAACTTATGCCGGCCATCCTTGTGTGGATCAGGGTGAAGAGCTGGGACTGCATGGAAGAATTTCAAACCTCCCGGCATATAATGTAAATACAAACGAATATTGGGTTGATGACAATTATTTTATTGAAGTATCAGGTTTTGTCAGAGAAACTTCGGTATTCGGTAATAAACTTGAACTAATGAGAAAAATTTCAATGAAAATGGGCGAAAATAAACTGATTATTGAAGATAAAGTTAAAAATATTGGTTTTGAAAAAAGCCCGCACATGATTATTTATCACATTAATATCGGATTTCCGATACTGGACAAAAATTCAAAATTGATTGAACCTGCAGGTGCCATAGTTACCCCCTTTGATGAAAAATCCAAAAATGAATTTGCAAATTATGCAACTTTTGATGAACCTGTTAAAGGGTTCCAGGAACAAGTATTCTTCCACGATATAAAAGCAGACAAATATGGCAATATAAATGCAGCTATAATTAATGAAGAATTCGAAGATACGGGAATAGGTGTATACCTAAAATACAATAAAGATAATTTACCCTTCTTAAATGAGTGGAAAATGATTGGCCAAGGTGAATATGTCGTAGGCATAGAACCGCTTAATTGCAATGTGGGCGGCAGGGATAAACAAAGGGAAGAAGGCACATTGAAATTTTTACAACCCGATGAAGAAGTTAAATATGTTGTTGAAATAGGAATATTAAAATCCATGGAAGAAATTAAAGAATATAAAAAATTAATTGCACAAATATAAGTTTAGAGAAGAGTTTTTTGAATGCTTGAGGATCTTAAAAAAGAAATATCAAAATATTCTAATTTATCTTATAACAGAGGACTTGTGGGTGCTGCTGGTGGAAATATAAGTGTCAGATATGAAAATTTATTTTTAATAACAGCTGGCGGTACATCACTTAGAGATGTTACAGAGGAAGATATCATTATAGTAGATGAGAAGGGTAATATAATCGAAGGGAAAGAAGGGCTCAAACCCTCAAAAGAAACCTCTCTGCATATAAGTGTTTATAAAAATAGAGATGATATTGACAGTGTAATACATGTCCATCCTCCTTACTGCACAGCTTACTCCGTAAAAAAAAGAATGATTCCGATATTGACAGCCTCCTCAAAATTAAAATTAAGAGAGGTGCCTATCATTGGTTATGCGAACCCGGGTTCCGGAGAGCTTGCAGATTTTGTTACTGAATGCATTAAGGATAGCCCTGAATATGTAAAAGCATTAACTCTTGAAGCTCATGGGTTAGTTGCATGGGATAAGGGGCTCGGCAACTGTTTTGATATTGCTGAATTAGCAGAAGAGACAGCAAGGGTTGCTTTTATCTCAGAGCAAATAAAATAAGTAAACAAAGATTCATTTGATTTGGCAGGAAAACTGCAATAATAATGATAAAAGGGTGCAGGATGAAAATAGTTGCTTTTTTTAAAATAGACTAAAAGATATCATTTTCCATTAGTTTTTTTAATGTTTTCAAAATCAATTTCTTTTAATTCTTCGTCGTATTTTTTGGATTTGATATATAATCTTCTCTTTCTAACATAATAAATTCGAATAAATATAAAAGTTCCTAGTAATAATATTGTACTTATTGAAAAACCAATAATTAAAAAAGTCCACATAGTTGACCCGGAATTCTGAAATTTTAAAGACTGTCTGATATATTAATAACTCTAAAAAGAGTCTGCTGTGTTTTGATTTTATTGACTGCCATATACATATGTTAAAATAGTTTTTAATTAATTCTAACCTTATTATAAATTTCAAGCAATGTATTCTTATCTCCTACATTACCTGGAAAGATGATAATCGGTAAGTTTAAGAATTTTTCCGGAGCAGAAATTTTTAAGACAGGAATTCCGGGGTATAATTGTCCTAACACGAGAGCTTTCTTAACACCTAAGGCTTTAGTAATAATATCAGAAGAGGTTATCCCACCCTTTGTTATTAAATAATCTGGTTTTATTTTTATCCTTATAAT